>NZ_AGAF01000111.1 GCF_000224515.1 Desulfosporosinus sp. OT
GGATCCGAACTCCCGGCAGGTACAAAAGGATCGGTGCGCAAAGTCCAAAGAAGTATAAGCACACAAACAACACAGGCAACGCCGATCAGCAAAAGTCTCTTTCTGTTTATGAACAGTTTCGATATGCTGAGCATACACACTTTCCTTTCTTTCATCCCCGCTCACTAGCCAAATCATTTTGCCACGGGTTAGAAAATATATCCAACCCTATATTATCACGATATGATCCTGCAGGAAATATGTGGTTCATGCGCATACCGGATCTAACCTATATTCAAAGTCAGCCCTGTTTTACTCGTATGCAATGAGGCAGGTTTCCTCGGTTCATCTGATTTCTTAATATCATACACCAGCTCGTTGGCACCAAAGTAAAATACCACGGTTGACCCGTCCTTGAACACATAACCGTCGCCATACAGCCCCGATAAGGTAAAATCAGGTTTACCCATGATGTTTAAGACTTCCTGTCAATTGAGGTTTCTAACTTTAATTTTCATAGCATTACCCCCCTCAAGCAGCGGTAGCCCTATGATGACCATCTAATAATGCTGAGAAAGAACCATCCATGTAAAATGCTAAACCAGTCATTGATATACCAGCTTTTATTTATTCTCTGTAATGATTCATTTGGTCTATATTAAATCTATTTACAGGTTGGGTAGGGTATAAAAAGTTAGGCCATCCAGTTCCTACAGGGAAGTTATAATAAATGTCTGCCGTTGCCTTAAAATACTTATTGTCATTACAGGTCCAAAAGAAATTCCCTTCTCCATCTGTAGGTGACATTTCAATTCTCGAAATCATATAAAGGCCATTCTCTAATAAGGCTAGAATCGGATTAAGCTTATCAAAAGCTTCATTTATATCACTTTGAACTTGTTGACTTTATTTAATTGGTCAGGCTCTCTGAACCACAAAAGACAAGTCTAATATAATAACCCCATTATTAAAGCCGTATTATGCTTTGTACGAAAAAGCCCGACACCATACGGCGGCGGGCAATTGTTAACGCAACAAATATAGTTCCTAATAGGTTAGGTTAGGTTGCATCGTAAATTTGTCTTACTGAATTTATTATTTGTTCATTTCTTGCTATATAATCCACTTTCTTTTGTCCTATAAGTCTGGAAACCCTTATCTCATTACCATTAACGGCAAAATTCAATGTTGTTCCGTCATTAAAAGCAAATAATACAACGGTATTATAACTAACATCAAGATTACGAACTCTTTCCATTTTTGAACCATTGAACTCTTTAACCAATAAACTCCAGTCCTTAGACGGAATAACTCTGTCATTTCCGTTTATATCAATCCGAATATCCTTAATATCGCTTTGATTAACGGCTATATGGTAGTTTGGTAGATAAAAATATCTGCTGAAAATAAATCCTCCTCCAATAACGAGGATTGCGATGATAATAACAGTCAACATAATGTGAGATTGTTTTTTATTCATTTATCAAAACCCCCAACAAGTTTGATATTATCATTCTTTACCCAACTCTCCTCCATAATAAACTCCTGATATTTAAGACTCAAAGCATAACACACTCCACCACTTCTACCCGTTTAAGTAATAATATACCTATATTGTGTTTCTACAACAATCACTAAAATCCTTCTATACCAAAATAATTGCCACCTCATTATCCTTATTTCGCATTGGTACTACTTTTTATGCCTTTACCTAGATTGGTTATGACTTCCAATTATCGGCTATTATCAACACTTGTATTAGTGACTCCACTTTCACCGAAATCAAGATTCATTGCCTAGTTAGTAATTGTAAACTTACACTTCGGATAATTTTTACACCCTTTAAAATCTCCATATTTACCCTTTCTGGTAATTAACTCCCCACCACATTTAGGACAACTATTAGCGCTTACTTGGTTCGCCGCTTCAGCTTTCTTTTTATGTATTCCTTCGACATGTTGAGTTCTGGATTCCTTATCTCTTACATTTAGAGCTAGTAATTTCGAATATATCTCTTCCTTTTGCTGCTCAGTAATGGTTTCCGCTGAAAACTCTTTAATCGTTTTAAGCAATTTTACTGAATATATAACCCTGGCATTTGTCTTAACCTTTAAATCAGCATCTATTGCAAAGACAATAATCGGCACGTAATTCAACTCTGAGTATTCTTGCAAATTCTGCTTCAGAGCCTGAATATGCCCATAGTTTTGTCTTAACGGATTAAAGAACTTAAGCCCATAATCGTCTTCGAAACCCTTATCTTCTTCTGAAGAACGACTTAAAGAACTCTTGTCTGAGCAAAATCAATAGAGCGTCTATTGCCATAAATATCTGTGACCGGATACTGAAGAAACAGATACTCCGCTTGATCCGGACCAAAGGTATCACAGAACAGCTCGACAAAGAGATCTTCGGCGATACTACCCAGGCTTCCCTTCTGCTTGATCTTTTCTGTCAATGTGATTCAACCCCTCAATCGTCGCTAACTTCTTTCAGCAGGAGCTTATCCCGGAAAGCGCCTCTCTCCTCGACCTTTTGCTTTCTGATACCCTCGAATTCCTGCCGGAAAACCTCTTTATGATCCAAGATGGCGTAGACCACTTCAACTAAATCTGCAGCTCTTCAACGCTATAGCTGTCCAGATACTCCTGAAGCTCTTCACCTAACTTGGCGTTTAATAAGTCCAGGTACTCTTGGCTGGAAACTTTTTCTATAATGGCTTTCTTGTCGCTATCCTCGATGATCTGGGGGATTCTATCGCGAATCAATTTATTGTAGATTTTTACACTGCCTGATCTTGCGTCATAAGCTCCGTTCCCGTCTATTATTGGAATAGCAATGAATCCATCCCTATCATCACCAAAAACCTTCCCGTCATGATTGGCGAGCCAATAGGCGGCATAAGCACATAAAAAAGCATCCAGCCTGTCCTCAAGGTTTTCAAACTCCTTCTTTGACATAGCCTGAATGCTCGATGAATGATTAAAAAATTTCAAAACTTTGCAAAGGGACGCCAGTCAGTCTTAAAATCTGATTGGCACCCTCTGCTAATTTCAAGCTGTTTGATCAGACACGTATTATTAAATGCGTCAGCAACTTAATATATTGAAAAGGAAAAAGTCCGACCATAAAATCGAACACTGATACTCCTATCGATGCTCATTGCAGTTCCAACTTCGGCAAAAGAGATTGCTGAAACCTTTAGACGGGTAAGTGTTCAAGCGGCTAAAGTTATTGAACAACAGTGGACAGATAAGTCTTTGAGCCAAGTACAGAATGCATTTGGAAGAGATGAATCAAATATTCAAATTTTGATCGGGCTAATTAAACACATTTTTCATCATCGCGGACAAGCTACAATTCTTATACGCCAAGCAGGGCTAAAACCTTTTGGTGTTTATGGACCACCAAAGGAAGACTGGATTCATTTAGGCGTAGAGAAACCACCGCAATAAAAAAAGTATGGACCGAGGATCAACTAAGAATGTATAACCCAACTAAATAGGAAATAGGAAACTACCTTAATTCGCAGGATTATCTAAAATGCCGTCCAACTAATGGACGGCATTTGTACTGATGGGTTATAAGAACAAAGGGAAGTAGTTATTGCAATTACTATGATTCTGACCAACACAAATAAGTGACATAGGTTTTATCTTTTTAATTAGTTTTTTATAGAGTGTAGACTCTACGGAGCGTGGATTGTTTTCATTATATACAACTTATACAATGAAGCCGAGGTGAACAATGTGGATATCAAAAGAAAGAAGCAACTTCTTGAAGAATATAAAACGATCACACCGCAGAACTGGAAGCGCTACGAGAGTGGTGTCTGGTACAGGACAAACAAGCAAGGAGGATTTGGAAATGAACAAGGATATTGTAATGATTGCCGATCAGTATGACCGCATCGATGGGAGAAACGCCTATAAGTCAGATATCAAACGGTTGACACTGGGCGCACCGACATTGGACGTCAACAAGAATATACAAATTGCAGTGCAAATCTGGAAAGAAGCAGCGAACGGCGAATTAGAACTCAGCGTTGAGCTGCCCATTTATCAGGTGCTTGATCTGATGATTTTTCTAAGCCGTACCCTGCTGTACTTTCGTGAAGCCTATCGGCTGCCGCTGTTATATGACCCGGAGAAGCCGACAGTGGAACGGGTTGGTGTGCAGGGCGGCGTTATGCCAATCGCTGTCTGCACCGAGAATCCGAATATCAACGAAGACATTCAAAAGTTCTCACAGGCGTTAAGCAATTTGGGAGAGCTGACTGGCGAACGGCTGCGCGTGCTGTCCCGTATATTTGAGGAAATGGAGTATTGTTAAAATGGAAAATCAATGGCTTCTGTCCCCTGATAGACAGTTGACAGAAGTAGAAAAATCTCTTGTCTGGCAAAAGCCTGTCACCCACATTGAAAGTGAAGCTGAACACCGCATTTGTGCAGAAGTAAAGCGCAATTGGACGCGCGGTGAAATGAAAATTACAAATATCCTTTTAGAGGGAGATGCCGGTTCCGGCAAGACACAGCTTGCAAAAGCCCTCTCCGCTGACTTTGGACTGCCCTATACTAAGGTGACCTGTTTTGCGGACATGGACAAATCCGACGTATTAGGTTCTATCCTGCCGGTGCTGCCGGAGGATAAAAACAATTCTAAAGGCGTAACTTACAAATATTATCCCTCAGAAATTGTGCGAGCTTATGAAAACGGTTGGTTGCTGGAAATTCAGGAGCCTACAGTAATTCGTGACGCAGCTGTGCTGATGGCACTAAACTCGGCGTTGGAGCCGGACGGCAGCATTAATCTGCCTACCCGGATTGTGCATCGTCATCCTGATTTTATTGCTGTTATTACCACAAATCGGGGCTACAATGGCTGCCGCCCGTTGAACGAGGCCCTGCGTGACCGTGTGCAACACAGTGAAAAGATGGAGCTGCCCCCCATCGAAGTTATGACGACACGAGCGGCGGCTAAAACCGGCTGTACCGATGAAGAATTACTGTTGACTTTTGCTCGTGTCATTGTTTTATTGGATCAAACCGCCAAGGTAAACGCCATCGAGGGTGTTGCAGGTATGCGTTCATATTTTTTCTGGGTAGACGCTGTCCATCATGGTTTAGGGAAGGTGGACGCTCTATATCACAAAGTTATTTATAAAATCACTACCGACCCCGATGAAATCGTTATTCTGGAACAAGCCTTATCAAAGCAGGGGTTGTTGTCAGAACTGGAACAGATAACGGAACTGCAAATTAAAACCAACGGCCAGGTTATGGAAATCCATACGGAAGGAACTATGGAGACAGAGTTCTCTAACACTGTTCAGGAAGACATCCCGGCGGTAGCCCTGCGAAAGTCACCTGACAGCGAAGGCCATTCCAATGACGATGCGGAAAACGCAGCCGATACGCAAAGCTCAGATAACAGCGAGAACGGAGACCCCATATATCACGAGTTGCAACAAAAAACCAATGTTGAATTGGAGCAGCAAAGGCGAGATTTTCGCAAACATCTGAACCGGCAAGCGCGGGAAATAGTAAAGGGTTCTTCCCATGAGAAAGTCAATCTGATTGTTCACAGACCGGAAGCAACCCTTGCCCATCACCGTGAATATCATCAGATTGCATCGACGTTAATGCCCATAATCCGGGAGTTGGTACGAAAAACTGTTCCGCTGTTGGAACACGAAGTATCCACGGAGTTTGCGAAATCCCGTCTTTACGGGACAAAATTCCATGCCGAAAAGCTGGCTTCTCCTGATTTTCACTACTATTCCCAGAAATGTCCGCCGGATGAAGAACCTTCTCTTGCGGTGGCACTACGAATTGACGAATCGGCCTCTATGAGCGCCTTTGGGCGGTTGGATGCTGCAAAACAGGCTGCGGTTGCTGTTTATGAATTTTGTGAAAACTGCAAAATACCAATACTGATTTACGGAGATACTGCAGACCGCTCATCAATGGAGCAGATGTCGCTTTACTCCTATATCGACAACGAAAATCCAGCCCTGAACGACAAGTATTGCCTTATGGCGATACAAGGACACAGCAACAACCGGGATGGCATGGCGCTGCGAATCCTGGCAGAAAAACTAATGAAAGCACCGCAAAAGACGAAGCTGCTCATCAGCATTAGCGACGGTCAGCCAAAAGCTATGCCGGACTATACCGGTGAGACCGCCATAACTGATATGAAAGAAGTGATACAGGAATATAGGCGCAAAGGGATATTATTTCTAGCTGCTGCCATAGGGCAGGATAAAGAGACTATTTGTGATATTTACGGACAGGAACGCTTTTTGGATATCACCGATTTACGGCAGCTTCCGGCACGGCTGGTTCAAGTCATTGCTAAATATCTATAGCATAGACTAACTCTTAACATACTGGAGGTTATTAATGTGGATTGCGCCAAGGTTGGGCGTTTAATTTTTCAACTGCGAAAAGAAAAGGGCCTGACACAGCAACAGGTTGCAGATTTACTGAATATCAGCAATAAGACCATATCCAAATGGGAGTGCGGTTTGGGTTGTCCCGATGTTACGCTCTGGTCTGAGCTTTCAACAGTACTAGGGGCAGATATTCAAAATATGCTGGAGGGTAAACTTGATCCCAACCTGCCTGATGTGGGAAAGATTTATAAAACTCAATTTTATGTATGCCCCGCCTGCGGAAATATTCTGACAAGTACTGGGAACGCCTCCATTACATGCTGTGGGCGAAAACTACGGCCGCTAAAGCCAGGGCCCTACACAACAGAACATGAAATGACAGTGGCAGAAATGGATATAGACTACTATGTTTCTATTCGTCATATTATGACGAAAGACCACTATATCACTTTTGTGGCGTATGTGCTTTACGACAGAGTGCTTCTAATCCGATTGTATCCTGAGCAAAGTGCAGAAGCCCGGATACCTATGACGATGAAGGGTGGAGATTTATATTTGTATTGTACGAAGCATGGTCTGCAAAAAAATTCTAATCTTTTCAACTAACAACTGTGTACTATTGGGGCAGCGAAAAATATAATTCCTGTATCTTAGTTCCGCACACGTAAGCATCCTCTTCTGATTTGAGAAGAGGATGCTTTGTCCGTCCGCTCTCTCTGGAGTTGCCGTCTGTCCAAGGAACACGTTCATTATCTCCACCAAATAGAGTTAGGGTACTCCACCGAGCCTATCAGCACTTTTTCCCCAATTTTGGGTGTTGAAATGCATAGGTTGCGTTTTCTCGCTGCCTTAGTTACCCGTTCAATGGGATCTGTCCAATCATGTAAGGCTAACGTAAAGGCTGACCAATGTATGGGGATCAGAATTTTTCCATTTACATCAAAATGAGCCTGAACTGTTTCCTCTGGCATCATATGAATAGCCGACCATCGTTCATCATATTGACCGCATTCAATGAGAGTTAAATCAAAAGGTCCGTACTTTTCTCCTATCTTTGCAAAATGAGGACCATAACCAGTATCTCCACTGAAATAAACCCGTGATTCTTGCCCTACGATCGCCCAAGAACTCCACAGTGTGGTGTCTCGATCGGACACACGCCTTCCTGAAAAGTGCCTAGCAGGGGTGCAAACAAATGTCAAAGCATCAAGTTTAAATTCATCCCACCAGTCGAACTCTTTAATTTTCTCTGCTTTGACACCCCATCTTGCCAAATGACCTCCAACACCAAGGGGAACATAGAACTGACTGACTTTGTCTTTCAGTTTCTTTATTGACTGATAATCCAAATGGTCATAATGATCGTGAGACAGAATGACAACATCGATGGGAGGCAGCTCCTCGAGTTCGATGGGTAATATCCGGCTATAGCGTTTACTCCCGAGCAAAGAAAACGGAGAAGGAGTCTGAGAAAACATTGGGTCTAATAATAATAGTTTCCCGTCCATCTCCAACAATGAAGTCGAGTGACCAAACCATGTTACTTTTGTATAATTATCTGGCATAATGACTGAATTTGAAGGCTCCACAGGAATTGCCCTCTTTGGCTTACCGTTGGGATTACCTTTCATAAAATCTCTCAAAATACCTACCATAGTCGTTATTCGAGTATCCATTACCGTTGGGATCTGATTGATAAACTTTCCCCTGGCAAAATTTTCAGATTGACTTAAGGCGTTACCTTTCTCCTGAGATACTTTTCCACCAAAGACTGGATGATATTTCAGGAATAGAAAACCAGCCAGGAGAATCCCGATAACCAAACTAAACATAACCCTCAGAATCATGATTCATTACCTCACTTCTTTCCTGGATTAGACTGCCATCTACTATTTTTCCATTTTCCACATCTTCTGAGTTTCGATAATTATCAAATTAACGATACCAAATTTTGGATCCTTTGTGAGATAAATAACCAACAATTATTTAATCATTTGCTGTAACAATTTCTTTTAACGTTACATTTTCATTCATAAAACGTGCATTCGGATTACTTTCTTTCCTTAATCGGATCGCCTTTTGCGGACAAAGATTTATACAGGAAAGACAAAATTCACACTTCCCCCCATATACTGGTTTGAACTCATCGAGTTTTATATTGTCACGAGGGCAAACCTTTACACACGTTCCACAATGATTACAGTCAATACCAACTAAAAATTCTTTATCTGTATTAAAGTTTGGCTTTATTTTGTAGAAGTATTGAACGGCTTACGCTTTAATGGTTTTACAACTATCGAATTATAAGCCGAATTTTAACCTTGTGATAATTCATTTACGCTGTATTGATAACAACTTGCTAACTTCCTCAATCAATTCTTGATTCACTCTGCAGATTAAGAATTTTCCTTTTTTTCTGTACTAATCAAATCAGCATTCACCAATTCTTTGATATGATGTGAAATAGTAGGAGCACCGATATTCAAAGAACTGATGATATCTGTAACAAAACATTCACTGTTGGTTTGAAAACTAGATTCATGCATATTGGCGATTTTAAAATATAATTCTAGTCTATTTGGATTGGATAGTGCCTTGAATATCTTTGCCGCTTTTTTCGTGTCCATATTCCAACTCCGAACTCATCAGATTAAGATTCGAAAACTATCGAATTGATTGTAACTGGTTTAAATGATCCTGTCAATATCTAACGAGACATCACAGGCATTTTCTCCTTCATATAAACCCGTCGGACTATCCCACCACCTGGTGTTTCCTTGGATAATATTAGTTATGTTACAGACATTAGCAGTGGTTTACTTCGAAAGTAAACATTATAAATGCTATGCCACACATTGTTCAACAATTGAGCGGTTTGAATCTACTTAGTTAGGTTTTCGCAATTTATCTGCTTACATCCTCTATAACCACACCGATTTATGGACATCTTGCGGACCTATTCGGAAGGAGGTCCGTTTTCATCTTCGGTATCCTGCTTTTTGTCGTCGGTTCTATGGAGTCCGGAATGGCACAGACAATGTATCAGTGGATTTCAAGGCCTAGGCGCTCATAAACTAGAAATAGGTCAGTAGAGTTAGACTGTTAAACCTATTTCTAGTTGTAAATTTTCTCTTACCCTGTGTCTGTCATTTGGTGAAGATAGTTTGCAAAAAATAATCGAACTCAAGAAAATATACAATTTAGATTTAAATGCAGACGCAGGTCACCAATCTAGTTGAGGAAAACGAAAAATAGCATTAGGTTAACAACTAAGTCCATAATAAGCGATGACTCTCTGAATACTCACATTCAGAGAGTCATTTACATAGTGATGATTGAGTACTCATGCCGTCCAAGACTGAATTGTTTTGTTTATAGGAAAAAATTATTTTTACCCTAAGTATTTTGCCACCGCAGCAGCGGTTTGGTACTTATCCTTACCACTCAGCAGCACTTCGTTGGGATGTTTCGCTGTCGGCCCTCCAACGACAATCAATTTTTCAGCATTATAAGCTTCTGCTGGCACTGAAAGATCAGTTGGTCTCACGAAAATAGCACAGTTTCCATTCTTAACAACTACATCATACCCGCTCCAGAAATCATCCTTAGTGAACAATAAAACAGCTACTTTTAACACATTGTCTCCTCCTAACAAATCCTTAAACAGGCGATCCCAAGGAAATCCTGTTCCCGGACATCTTGATTTATTAACAGAATCAATCCGGTAATGCCCGATGATAGTATCCCTTGTAACCGTAATCCCCAAGGTTGCAATTAACCACCGATGTAAAGCAATTGTGGCCTGGTACTGCGCTTCAGACATAACTTCTCCACTTTTTCCTTCATGTTCAATTGAAACCGTATAATAATTCGGGTTCACTCCCGGAATAAGCAAAGGCCAATTTGGTTTATCGACCTTTCCATTAGCCCAAGCATGGTTTTTAAGATCGACATACTGATGCATTTCACCGTTCTTTCCCACTCCGAAATGGGAACTAACCTTACTCGACGGATTGCCAAACCATGAGTCGGTCCCTACTAATGTACCTTCCATGATGTGATTCACAATTGCAATGGTTTTGTAACCCCTCGGGCTACTATAGTTTGGCGACCCAATCCACTTAATCGTTGGTTTATCCATATCGATGCTCCTTTCCAGTCATACTATGAACACACCCTTGAGGAAGTCACTTATTAAGCATTACCACCGTGTCAGCCCTACAATCACCCCTGAAATAATAAACAGCTGTCTACCGCACTTGGCCTTTTATTTGTTTAAAAGAGCATAAAGAAGGTTTTGTCTTATCAGTGCCACACTGGTATTTTAAAACCGCTGCACTTACGCAGCTCTAATGTGTCACCAAATAAACAACTCAACCTGTGGCGGATATCATAAGGCCTGAGATCGTAAGCGCCACCAACCAAGTTGGTCTACCTCGAGCAGCTTGCAGGACTTGATCAAGTTTCGTCTCAAGGCGGTCGAACTTTTTCCCCACATCAATCTATAACGAGTTCAGCCTGCATTCTTGGGCTTCATCTTGGGTTTCTAATACGGCTTTTCGTGTTTTTAGATCAGCTACTTCTTATTCACTCAAGTGATTCAACTGCTTTCTGGCAATAAAAAAAGCGCCTAACTGCACATTTTTGCTCATTTAAACTATTTTGATGTCTCATTGACCAAAGTCTTTCTAAAAAAGCTTTCGCAAAATATAAACTTCCCAGGTAGAGTTCTATTTAGAACTCTACCTGGGAAGTTTATATTTTGTATGATTCTAAAAGAATGACCTTCTTTTTGGAAATACTCCCAATCACAATACCCAACGTAGTGAGGATAAGTGCTAAGAAATGGATCCCGGCAATTTTCTCATTTAAAAAGACTACACCACCGAACATGCTTGCAAAAGGCATACCGTTTAAAAACATAGCTGTTCTGTTGGCCCCCAACTGTTTAATCCCGTCATTCCATCCCAATGTACCTAATGCTGTAGCTCCCCAGGCTGATAATAATAAGACAAGTACAGCTGTTGACGATAAATGAATCTGTCCATAAACCGAAGGTCCAAAGGAAACCAGCGTCCCCAAATTTAACAATATTCCTCCTATTAAGGTAGAATAGGCAGTCACTACTAAAGTTGGAATCGGCGTTTCCAACAGTTTTTTGATAAGCAAACCCCCAATGACATACGTCAACATGGCTAATAACATAATGACATCTCCGATTAACGAAAATTCAACAGTGCCAGATTTTGAGAATACTACCAAAACAACCCCTGCAAATCCCAATAGTATTCCGAACCCTAAATTCCTAGTGAATTTTTCCTCGACAAATATAGAGGCTAGAAGCGCCGTTGTCAGAGGATTTAGGGCTAGGATAAGGGAAGCATTTGCAGATGACGTCACAGAAACCCCATATCCCAAAAGCAACTGATGCAGGCAAACAGAGATTAATCCTATACAAAAAAGCAATCTCCATTGTTTCTTACTGGGATTGTACAACCCATATTTTTTTAAAACGAAAAATAACAAAACAATTCCTGCAAGAGGCATTCGGATTGCAGCTACCAAGATCGGGGACATATTCTGGGTTAGAAATTTAATCATTACAACATTCAAACCCCATGATAGAACAACTAACACTAATATCAGATAAGTTAGCTTTTTTCCTGTTGGCATTGTGATTATCTCCATTTCTGCAATACTACTATAATAACACTTGTTAGTTTGGATAGCTCTATTAAGTTGATTCTCCTTCTGCCTATACCGCTGAAAAATGCTGATAAGTTGAAATTGTCAATGCGGACAGACCGAACTGTTGACCACATCACTAAGGTAATCTCCTCGATGTTTCAGTTTTGTTCTTTGAACTTCTAATCGCGTATTGGCAAGCAATTCATTAATACAAGTCTGCGAACCACCGACATAGGTCCATCTGAAATCAATCTCAGTCGCTACACACCAGGTACGGTCATCCGGCCACCACAAACTAGGATAGAGAGGCAAACCATTTTGCTCGATAAACACACCTTTGACAATCTTATCTAATGGCGCACTCAATAAATAATAGTTCCGATCTGGTAATTGAATCACAGCCAACAGCTTTTCAATCACAATAGATAGATTCTCGAAGGTGTATTGATATTCCTTCATTGTAGGCATGCTGCTATGACCGAATCCAGGGTAGTCCGGAGCGATGACGTGAAAACAGTCTGTCAGCAGGGGAATTAAATCCCTGAACATATGAGAGGAGCTTGGAAATCCATGAAGCAGGATAATGGTTGGATTATTCGGAGAACCTGCTTCACGATAAAATATAGTCAATCCCTGGATTTTCATCTTTTTATATAAAATCACCACTTCAGCTCCTTTTCCGTGAATTAACTAAAATCCCACTCTTAGCAAGAATACGGAAATAAAACGCCTTTGAGAACTTAACTGTAAAACAGGAAATCGTCAGCGCAGTTCAGTTGACTAAGTTGTTATATATGGATATCGTCAACATTCCCGACAAAACCCACGCTAAGATAAAAATGAGTTAACTACAATTTTTACATATGCAGCGAGTAAAATTAACTGATTGAGATTTATACTTTTCTTCGAGTATGGGACCCAACACCAGAAATAGTACCATATTGTTGGTGTAATGCCTCCAATATTCCCCACTGCTATCATGACCAAATGCGGCTAGGGGTTGTCCACCAATTTAGGTAACGCCATTCAAACAACTTGGCCGGCGCCCGAAGACAATTCTTCCCATTTATTAATCTCCGGCGCAGGCAGCCGCGATAGTTTTAAAAAGAAGTGGCGCCGCTTGGCCGCCACTTCTCGCCTATCTCCTATTTTTCCGATTTTTACGTTCGTTCATGATATTATAGTCTAAATCCATCTCTCTAAGCTTTTTACTGATCACTGCTCTTTTGTCCGAGTTATTGCTGCCGGCCAACTGTTCCGTAATTCCCCCATGTCCTTTAACATGAAGCAAATTCCTGCCTATATTATCGGACTTAAAGGAAAGCAGAAGAAGGAATTAAAAAGCAAAAAGTAGAACGTTACAAAATAGGAAATAGGAACACGAGGGTGATTGCAAATGAAGGTAGCAATTTTTGATCACGTTGCTGAAGGTTATGATGCCTGGTACGACACTGAGCTTGGATCAGTATCTGATCAAGTTGAACGTCACCTGGCCCAGTCCATGTTTAAGGCACCGGGGCCAAAGGTTCTGGAAATCGGCTGTGGTACCGGACAATATACCGGCTGGCTTGTGAAAGAGGGGTATGAGGTCACTGCTGTCGATATTTCCATTGAGATGATGGCTCTGGCCCAAAAGAAAATAGCGGTGATTGAGGAAAACACCGACCATGCTAAGCCTGTTCACTGGTGGCATGCCGATATTACAGAAATTTTTGACCAACTTGAAACCTATGATGGGATTTTTTCCGTGACCGCCTTTGAATTCATACCTGAACCAGAAAACGTCTTGAAAATACTTTTTAGTCATTTAAAACCCGGAGGCTGTCTGATGATCGGACTTATCGCCGGCAGGAGTGCCTGGAGTGAATACTATGCAGAGGCTGCTTGTAACAACCCCACATCGGTCTTCGCCCGTGCTGCTCTTTATACCAAAGAGGAAATATGCTCCTGGCAAATCGGGGTATCTGTGGAAATTGGAGAATGTCTTTTCTTCCCACCGAATGTTCAAACAACAACTGAGGCCCTTTCTCTCGAGGTAAAAAGAAAAGGAAATCCTGGGTTTGTGGTAGCCAAATGGGTCAGAGTTTAAGGAAATTGCTGAGTTAAGTTTTAGAAAATACAATAAGGAAGTCCAGATCTTGGACTTCCTTATTGTTTCAATTGTTAAGTATTAATTGGTGGAGATGTGCATATATAGACCCTCTTTTTACACAGTGCTATAATCATGCTATTCGGATTAACTTTAAAATCAAATTAATGATACCAAGTAATACAAAATAATAACAGAAGGAAAGTAACGTTATGGAAAAGTTAAAGCTTCTGGCAATGATAAAGAATAATCCCAATGCTATAATCTATATAAATAATCCTACCGATGAGATGAAGTTATTGGCTGTTAAAAACAATGGACTTACCTTGAAATATATAGAAGATCCAACTCGAGAGATGCAGAAATTAGCTATAAACAACAATGGACGAGCGATTCAATTCGTAAATAACCCTACCGAAGATATGATGATCAAAGCGATTAATGATAGCTGGGTTAACTTAGAGTATATTAAAAATCCAAAGGATCAGTTAATAAAGTTAGCACTAAATCAAGCCGGCTGGGCTATTAAATATGTTAAGAATCCAAGTGAGAAATTGCAATTATTAGCTGTAAGAAAAAATTACGATTCTATAAAATTTATCAAAGAACCTTGTGAACGTGCGCAAGAAGAGGCTGTGAAAATCAATTATAATGCTTTAAGATATATAAATTCTCCTACCCATAATGCAGAACTTATAGCTATCCAGAATAATGAGAGGGCTATTACCTTTATCAATGATTTAGATAAAAATAAAATGTTAGAATTTTTAAAAGCCAACATTTTAGTGATTAATTATCTTCTGAAAGAGCTATCTAAAGATGAATTAGGACAAGTCTTAAAGGAATCATTATCCAACGAAGATATTGAAGAAAAATATGTTAGAGATTTTTTGAATTGTAGTTGTATAGATAAAGATAGTGACATTATGCCCATCGACAAGATCATGTTTATTTATCAATATGGAAGTAAAAAGGCGAAGAAAATAGCTGTCGATGAAAAGCTGAAGATGCTATAGGAGTGAAATTCATGAATTTTGTAGACACATTAAAAAGTGTTGACTTAGTACTAGCGACTGGAGAAGTACCTTTAATCGTTGGGGAAAGCGGGATTGGCAAAACGGCTTTAGCCAAGGAGATTGCTCAAGAAAATAATTGGAGTTTAATCGTTATTAACGGAAATCTCCTTAAAGAAGGTGAAATCGGGGGGCTACCGACGATAGAACCTTATGCAGGATTTAATGATCAAGAAGATCCGATTGAAAAAAAAGCGACAGTCTATGCCGTTCATCATAAGCTAAAGGAAATTGATGAAGAAATATCTCAAGGGAAAACAGTTCTTTTATTTATCGACGAGATCAATCGTTGTGAACATACAGTACAACAGGAATTAATGAATCTAATCTTAAATAGAGAAATTAATGGCTATAAGTTGCCTGGAGATGTAAAAATATTAGCAGCTATGAATCCTTCCAGTAAATATGGTTCGGATTTCGATTACCAAGTTGTCGATATGGATGCAGCGCAAGAAAATAGATTTGTTTGGCTATACATGGAGCCCGATTATAATCAGTGGATAGATTGGGCCATAGAGGCTGGAATTGAGCCAAAGGTTGTCGAATTTATCTCCACCTTCCCGGAATATTTGCATAAGATCAACGAAGACGATCTAAGAGCAACGCCCAGAAGCTATGAGAGAATTTCCAGCAGTTATAAAATTTATAAGAAGCAAAAAGATTCAATACCCAGATCCGTGTTTTTAAATGTTATCAAAGGAAATGTCGGGAGAGTAATAGCCGAAGAGTTTGTGAGCTTTGTCGAATCCGATTATCGTTCACCCATATCTTATGCAGATGTTTTTTCAGGGAATTCTCTTCCTGAATCGGTCATGGAAAAAGTCAGAAACGAAAGCCATACCAGACTTTATCTATCCGCCAAGAATATTCTCAAAAACTTAGAATCAAATCTATTAAATGATCGAGATGATTCAAGTTTTTATATCAAAAGGCTGATTGAGTTTTTAAATCTATATCCTGTCGATTTAAAGATAGGAATAATGAAGGATATTAAAAACAGTTATTCTGAAGTATATAAACATTCCATAGAAAATGAAGCGTTTATCGAATCGTATTTTGAATCTTATAGTTTAATAAGGTGATAATCTATGAAAACTTTTTTTGACAACCAAGTTAAAGGGCTTTATGAAAAAATAAATATCATTATTAATGATTTTTCAAAAGCAAAATGCAAAGTTAGAAAATCTGAGATAAATATACCAAAAGAGTTTAAAGAAGAGTTTTTTAGCCTTGTAGATAAAGTTAATCTAAGTCTTATGGAAGACAAAGATAATTTCTATGGCTATTTTTTGCTGCAAATGTCCAGAGAAATACGATTTGACATAAGTAGCCCTACAGCTGTGAATTTTAAAGGAGCTAAATATGTTATTTATTTCAATCCTATCATCTTTTTAAATCTTAACATCAAACAAATGGAAAGTACCATAAAACACGAAATACTCCATGTATTATCCCTGCATTTAATAAGAGCCAGAGAATTCAAGGGTCGCTACAGCACATTAGCCCTTAATATGGCAATGAATATAGTCGTTAATACCTATTTAGATTATCTCCCCCCTTATGCTGTTACCTTGGAATGGGTCAATTTAAAGTATTCTTTAAAACTCCTGCCCTTTAACCCTTTTGAATATTATGTGGAAGAGATTCAAACTGCCCTGGACTTACTGGAAGCAGATGAGGATGAAGTTGAGGCCGATGATCATAATCCAGATGAAGCAGACGACCGCAACAATGGCGAAAAAATAGAAACCAATTATAATCCTGAAAAAACCCATGCCATTTGGGCAGACTCCAGTGATATCGATCAAAAAACGCTTCAAGAATTTACTGAGAAGTTTATAGATAATGCTCAAAAAGGCAGCATTCCAAGTTATTTAGAAAGCATGATATCATCCCTTAAAAACAGCAAGGGTGAATTGCCTTGGAATTTATATCTTAAAAAGTTGATGGGAGCCGTGGAAGGTAATAAAAAGAAGACCATAACCAGAAAAAACAGGAGACAGCCCGATCGATTCGATTTAAGAGGTCAACTTAGGAGTCACAGAGCAACCATTGTTGTTGCCCTTGATATCAGCGGAAGCATTAGCGATCAAGAGTTTAATCAAGCTATCAAAGAAGTCCTGGATATCGTTAAAAATTATAATCATGAAATTACTATTGTAGAATGTGATAGTGAAATCAGACGTGTGTATAAAGTCAAATCTTCAAAGAATATAAAAGAGAGAATTAATATCAGAGGCGGCACTAAATTTTCCCCGGTTTTTGAATATGCTAATAACCATATGGTTAATTTGTTAGTCTATTTTACAGATGGCAAAGGTGAAGAAAAGCTTCTCTCAATACCTAAAGGGTATAAAACGTTATGGGTTATTTCCGGGAGAGGTGATAAGCTTTCATTAAAAGAAGCTTATGGGGCAGTTAAAAAGCTTAAACACATTGAAACAAAAGATGATTCATTAAAAATGAGTGATGTTAGAAGAGATGGCTATTCAATGAATGACCAAGAAAGAATGCCTATTTAAGGACTATTATCAGGCACGTTGACGCTTACATTTGAATTAGATCTTTTTCTTGAGATAATTTTCTATCCTTAAGCACTCCCCCAATAAAGGTCGAACCCAATATCAAAATCCCACCCATAATCTGAGGGAGTGTTAATGTCTCTCCGACAAAGATCACACTGAACAAAATACCGAATAAAGGCTCCAAATAACTGTAGGTCACTATTTCAACCGATTTCATATGTGTATAGAGAGAAAAGAACATGGTATAAGCCACACTTGTATGTAATACACCCAATAAAATGGTATAAGTAATTGCTCTAGCATCCAAGTGTACTATCGTTAAAATATTTCCATCAAACAATACAAATGGCAGTAAAACAATCATCGCAGTAAATATTTGCACAAAGGTTGCCGTTTGATTATCCACCCTGACTTTAATACTGCGGTTAATAAGCACAATGGTTGCGTAAAGTATCCCTGAAATAGCACTAAGTGCCAGCCCCATGTATCCGTAACCTTCTGATAAATTATTACCCACAATCATAAAGAGGCCTAGAAACGAGATGAAAACAACTGCAATTTGAATCTTTGAGATAGCCTCTTTCAATAACAGCGGTGCAGATATCATTACATATACCGGGCACATATTGTAGATCATAACAGCAGATGAAATACTTGTATGTTTAAAACCATAAAACAAAGTTAACCAGCCAAAACCCAGTAATACGCCTGAAATAAGATAGGGTTTTAAAAGCGCCCATTTCACTTTATCCGATTTTTTCATTTTCATTACAATAAAAAGGATCGGCAGGGCAATTAATGCCCTCAGAAAAGCTAAACTTAAAGCG
Organism: Desulfosporosinus sp. OT; assembly: GCF_000224515.1. GTDB lineage: Bacteria > Bacillota > Desulfitobacteriia > Desulfitobacteriales > Desulfitobacteriaceae > Desulfosporosinus. The sequence goes on from NZ_AGAF01000111.1 coordinate 18,579, forward strand.
GACAATGGAATTGATCTTGTAAATACACCCAGACTCCCCCAGATAATCATAACAAGTACTAATTTAATTCTATTCATACAAAAACTCCTTATCTGTGCTAAGATCTTTACTAAGTCCAGAATAGCCCAATAATAAGGAGCTGTATTGTATAAAATTGACACTATCTTTTTAATTGCTGTGTATAGGTTGCTGGCGTAATACCATACATTTTTTTAAATTCTCGTATTAAATGGGCTTGGTCATAGAATCTCAATTCCTCACAAATATCAAATACGTCTACGCCTTTGCGCAATAACCTTTTAGCTTCAGCTACCCGATATTGCAAATGGTATGCAGCAGGTGTTGTTATGTATAACTTTTTGAAATTCCTAATTATGGAAAATTTATTTAATCCTGATATTTGCTGAAGTTTATCTAATGTTATGACATCCTTCACGTGATTTAAGATATAATCATGGATCGTTTTGACGATATCACTTGTATCTGTAGCATTAATTTCCGAAATGTCTTTATCTCCAAACTCTATCAATAATTCAATAAGTATATTTTCCAATGTGTCTGGAATCGTTTCTATTAGTAGTTGTTCAATAAAGCCTATTAATTTCTGAGCTTGATTCCCTGTTAACTTTTTGGCTTGACTAAAACTTACTACATCACTGTAGTAACTGGGATCAACAAATAACATAACATATGCCCAGTGATTGATATCTTTCGGTACACATCTGTGAGTCATTAATGGTGGTATAATGACACCATTACCTGATTTATAAAGAATAGTCTTATCGTTCAATGATAAATCAGTAGATCCTTCTCCTATATACCCTAATGAAAGTTCATTATGAACATGAGACTTATAAGCATGGGGGTTGTTTCTACACCGCTTGATTTCCACGCCTTTAATAATGCTTCTGCTAAATTCCATATGTCTGTCTTGTTCAATACTACTCATATAATCCTTGCCTGATATTCAAAATCAAACACTTTCCTTTCATTTTATTTTATTGTCTGATCCGGAAGGTCGGTGATTTTTCGGTAGGTATCTTCCACTATCTAGGGATTTTCTTTGATTTCCCAGACCTTCTCGGCTTTGGCCACTATTGCAAGAAGCCTTGCTCCAACATCCACAAATCTATCCCGCTTTCTCTTATGGAGACTTGTGAGTTTAAGTGCTGATCTTAAATTAGAATTATACACTTATTTATATATGAAGACAAAAAGGTTGCGCCAACAGCAACCTTTTTGTCTTCAGTAGTTTACTATATTTCAAGTACTACCCTGCAAGAACCTTGAAGCTCTTCAGCAATTTATTTTCCACCTTTTCAACCGCGGCAGCGACCTCCTGTGTCATTTCAAGCGTTTCATCTAAATTCACGAGTTTTCCGCTTGCTTTAGGAAGTCTGACGGAGAAACTGGTACCTTGCTCAGGTTCAGACCACTCCAAAATAATAGTCCCTTTCATACGTTCCGTTAATTGGCGTGAAATATACAATCCTAATCCGCTTCCGCCATACTGTCTTGAAATTTCAGAATCACCTTGGGTGAAAGCATTGAATAATTTTTCCTGTTTCTCTTTGGCAATGCCAAGACCGGTGTCCTCAATTATGATTTTTACAAACTGATCATCCTCAGCGGCAGATACAGTGACATTTCCTCTTTCGGTAAATTTGATGGCATTACCAATAAGGTTGAACAGAACCTGCCAAAATCTAGTTTCATCTGTCAAGACTGGTGAAAGAGTCCTTCCGGAATATTAATTAGAATTTCAATATTTTCACTTTGAATTAAATACCTGAATACGTCAACAACCATTGGCGCCCAAACGTTCCCTCCAAAGAATGCCTACTCATGCCTTCTTTAATCGATTGGCTAATTTCCATCGGCAAATGATACGTTAATCTCAATTTGTGATTCATCCTCAAATAACAAGGGTATACATACCACAACTGTATTTGGTATGCTCAATTGAATATTGTCTCCTGTTAAAATAGTAGGAGGTGTGATATCTACGATTATATTTTCTCTGGAAAATAAAGTTGCAGTATAGCCTAGGATCATATTGCATAATTCCCCAATGGCACTTTTTCCTATTTCATCGATTTCTGTAATCAGTGAGCATCCCATCATAACCGAAGCAATCTTACAACAGATTGCTTTGCTAAAGGACATTACGACACTCCCATGGAATCCACCCGTTATCCCTATTAGCACAAGGGTGCTTTCGCTCCTATAGGGTACATCTTTTCTATAAATTTTTCCCTTCTTGGTCTTTAGCCCAGTAACCTGTTCTATCATTTCAGCACTCGCAGATATAAAAGGATTGATATATTCAGCTTTCATTACCAATTCTCCTTCATGGTTTCGCTTTGCTTTCGTGAATTAAGTTGTAAAACTATTTTAAAGACCTAACACTTTATTAATCGTTTGATATAAAAACTCTTCCTTAAACGGTTTGACCACAAACGTTGTTGCTCCATTTATGATAGCCTCTTTGACCATTCCCTCCTGCCCCATTGCTGATACCATGATTACTTTAGCTTGAGGATCATGAGCCTTGATGGCTTTGAGTGCTTCAATACCTGACATCTCTGGCATGGTAATATCCATCGTCACAATATCAGGGTGTAATTCTTTATACATTTCAACGCCGATTAACCCGTTGGCAGCTTCCCCCACTATTTCTATATCATAATTGTTCATCATATTTCGAATGGAAAGTCGCATGAAAGCCGCATCATCGACAATTAGTAATTTCTTCAATTATCCCTTCGCCTCTTTCAATTTATGATTAACTTTCTGGAAAGTCTATGTTATCGTCTTAGTTACATTAAGATAACATACCCGTGATTTCTACTTTGTTCATCAAACCATCTTTGTCCTAACGCAGCATAGAATAAATCGTTTGAGCAATGCTTTCCAATGATGTTTGCTTTTCTACCGCGCCAATATTATAAGCAACCTTTGGCATACCATAAACCACAGCGGATTTCTCATCCTGACCTATGGTTCTTGCACCCTTTCGCCTCAAAGCAAGCAGACCTTTTGCCCCATCATAACCCATACCTGTTAGGATCACCCCAATTGCATTTCTACCAGCTTCCTTGGCAACTGATTCAAAAAGAATATCCACTGAAGGACAATGCCCATTGACTTTATCTCCTTCAAAGCATGTGACTTTATATCTCTCACCAACTTTTTTAACGGTCATATGCTGATCGCCAGGGGCTATCAGCACTCGCCCCTTTTCAACATAGTCACCTGTTTGAGCCTCTTTAACCTCCAGATTGGTTGATGCGTTAAGTCTTTCAGCAAACATTCGGGAAAAGCCAGGCGGAATATGCTGAACAATCACAATTCCTGGCATAGTTCTAGGCAAATATCTAAGCACATTGTAAATGGCCACTGTCCCTCCCGTAGATGCTCCAAAGGCTATTATCTTATTGATATCTGCAAGGTTAGATTCATCTTTAATTTTGGGTGAGGTATCTCTGGTTTTCTGCTGTAGCACCTTGGCAGCCGAAGCTATTTTCACCTTTTCGATCATCTCGTTGATAAAGTTTTCAACACTTCTGACTGACCTTACATCTGGTTTGCCCACAAAATCAACGGCTCCCACATTCATAGCATCAAACACAGCACTGCTTATCGTACTTACCACGATCACTGGTAGAGGATATTGGGGCAAAAGTCGCCGAATAAACTCGATACCACTCATTTTAGGCATTTCTACGTCACAAGTCATGACGTCTGGTTCAAATTGGATTATCTTTTCACTTGCATCAAAGGGATCGTTTGCGGTCGCCACAACTTCTATTGTCGGATCGGAAGCAATTCCTCTGGATAGGACCTCCCTAAATACGATACTATCATCAACAATCAGAACCCTGATTTTCTTCATATCAGTTTATTCCTTCCTATATATTGCAGGCATGATGTACTTAAACTTTGATTCTTCACGGTTTAATGATTCTGAGTGTCCGATAAACAGATAACCTCCATACTCCATTAAGTCGTAAAATTTATTGACCAGCTCACATTTCGTTTGGGCATCAAAGTAGATCATCACGTTCCGGCAAAATATCACATGGAACTTGCGCTTGAAGGGGAAGGGACTGTCCATGAGATTAAATTTTCTATATATCACTTCATTCCTTATCCTATCGACAAAGACAGATTTTTCGTTGTCAATTTTCCTAAAATAGTTGAGCCGCCACTGAGCAGGAAGGGTCGCTATCTCTTCATTTTTATAGACACCTTTTTTTGCTTCTTCAAGCACTCTGCTTGAAATATCGGTCGCTAATACTTTTGCATCCCACAATATTCTTTCTTTCCCGAAGAATTCATCGATCACCATTGCCAGGGTATATGGCTCTTCTCCAGAGGAACATCCAGCACTCCAAATCCTCAAATCCTTTGCTTTCACTTGGTTGGCAAGGTAAGGAAGCACTTTAGCTTTGCAATATTCGAAATGGTCGACTTCCCTCATGAAGAAGGTATGGTTGGTCGTCATTTTGTTGATCAGTATAGCTGCCGAATTTCCGGTTTTATCCGAAATAATGTGCTCATAATAATCGGAGAAGTTTCTGAAGTCGTTTTGGATAAGCACCTGATGAAGCCGGCCAGTTACCAGAGCTCGCTTTTCCTCACCTAAATGGATACCGTAATTTGCTTTTATGTAAGCTGCCAATTGACTGAATTCTTTATTGGTAATTCTAAGCATAGCCTCACCTGCCTTTCAATGGTATGGAGTGCCTTTCGGCTCACTCCATACCATTTCTTGTGTGCCTACAATACATCCTCATCCTGAACTAAAGCCTTTTGCGCAGTTCAACTGAACTACTTGTTAATACTTACCAAACTCCTTGTCGCTTAAGACAATCTTCGTCTTTGTTGCAGCCGCCTCGGCATAGGCCTCTTGCATAGGGCTTGAATTTTGGTTTCTCTTTTTGGACATACTTTCCAACATTTCTAATACTTCGGGACTTAATTCATCGAACTTGTTAGAGGTTCTGTTATTCTGTCTGAGTGTAAATTTCCCAACCATTTCCTTTAATAGTTCAGCTTGGCTGGATAGTTCTTCACTTGCTGCCGCACTTTCCTCGGAAGTAGCGGAATTAGTCTGAACAACCTCAGATACCTGCATGACTCCCTGATTAACCTGAGCAATGCCTGTAGCCTGCTCATTGGAGGCAATAGCAATGTCATTGACAAGGTTGGCAACCTTTTCAACACCACTAACTATTTTAGTGAGGGCTTCAGCAGTGTCTTTGGCAATCTTTGTCCCTCCCTCAACCTTCTTGATGGATCCTTCGATCATATCCGTTGTTTCTTTAGCTGCGTTTGCTGAACGGGCGGCAAGATTTCTGACTTCCTCTGCAACCACGGCAAAACCCTTGCCATGCTGACCTGCTCTGGCAGCCTCTACCGCAGCGTTGAGCGCCAGGATATTAGTCTGGAAGGCAATTTCATCGATAACCTTAATAATTTTAGAGATATTAGCTGAAGCATCATTGATTTCTTCCATAGCTTTGAGCATTTCCTTCATCTGGGTATTACCCTCTACGGCATTTGACTTGGCATTTTCCGCCAGTTCATTGGCCTGATTGGCATTCTGAGCATTTAACTTTGTCTGGGAGGATATTTCTTCAAGAGAGGCGGTCAACTGTTCAATGGAACTGGCCTGCTCAGTAGCTCCTTGTGAAAGAGCAATACTTGAATCCGATACCTGTTTTGACCCAGCTGCCACCTGTTCAGAGGAAGCATTTATGTTTGCTAGAACATCATTCAAGTTATCGACCATCTTTTTAAACGAACCTGAAAGCTTACCCAGTTCATCTTTGGATTGTACTTCGATGTCCATATCGAAGTCGCCATCGGCAAGTTTGGTTGCTGTTTCAACCATATTATTGACAGGTTTGCTTATGATCCTAGCTATGAAGATGCCAAGTCCTATGGCAATAACAATACCGACAATGATTACGATAATCATGGTTATTGTAGCAGTATTGGCTGTCGACGTATTCGTATCGGAGCTTTGTTTGGCCAAGGATGTTTTGAGATCAAAGAGGTTGTCCGTCTCTTTTTGGATCGAATCTGAGATCTGGGTTGCTTGGCTGCCCATCAAAAGATTGTACGCTTCATCCATCTGATTGGCTTGTACTGCCTTAATTACATCGGCTCTCAATGAGTCAAAATCATTCATTGCTTTGTCCAATTTATCGAAAGAGTCAAGCACACTTTGATCTGTTGAGACAGCTTTGAAAGCTGTCATGGCATCTCTTACAGCTTTGTCTTGATCCTCCAGCTTCTTTAAAAGGTCTTGCCTTTTACTAATATCTTTTTCCATATATAGGTTGCGTAAACCAACACGTTCTCTCTGATAAGTCCTGGCCACATTCGCCAAGCCCGGCAACGAGGCTGTGTGCCTTTGGTACATGTCAGTGTCCAAAGTGCTTATCTTTTGTAGGTTTATAACCCCGACTACCCCTACCACTCCTGCAATAATTGCCACGATGATAAAGCCGATGAGCAGCTTGGTAGCAACTTTTAAATTTAAATACCATTGCATAACTTAATTCCTCCTCACAATTATTGTACTTCACTTAAATTTTCCAGTTCATCATCTGTCAGTAGCTTTTCACAATCCAGCAGCAGCTTAACATCGTTCCCGACTTTGCCAATATTTTTTATGTACCTGTTATTGAAGCCTTTATTCATTTTTGGTGGTTCGACAATCCCTTGTTCTGGAATAGTTAGCACCTCTGAAACACTATCCACAATCAGTCCTATGGATATATCCTTGATGTCAACCACAATCACACAGGTCCTATCGTTATACTCCCTTGGTTCTTTTTTAAAGCGCAGCCTGACATCCATGACCGGGATGATCTTACCTCTTAGATTGATGATACCCTTGACATATTCCGGGAGTTCAGGTATTTCAGTTATAGCCTGGATTCCTATAATCTCTGTCACATATCTGATTTCAATGCCATAGCTTTCTCTGCCCAAGGAAAAGGTCAAAAATCTACCTGTTTGAGTGTCTTCCTCCATTTCCAGTGTGTTTTCAATGACGTCTACCATAGTTTCATCCCCTTCCTACCCATTTTAATTATTTAAAAGGACGGTTAAGATCCTTAGAAATTTATCAACCCCGCAGTTTCAAGAATTAGACTGATGCTTCCATCTCCCAACAGTGTGCACCCGGTCAGTCCCCGAATCTTCTTAAATCTTCGAATATACTCCGGCAAAGTCTTGACGACGACCTGCTGCTGCCCTAAAAGCTCATCTGCAAAGACACAAAGGGCTTTGTTATCCTGCTCAACCATAATGATTATTCCTTCGGCTAAGTTAGTAATGGTTGTCTTAATCTTATACAGCTCATGCAGGCGCAGGATCGGATAGCACTGACCTCTTACCATCATCATTTCATTACCGTCTGGGTCGGTGATCATGTCATTTTCCGTTGGTTTGAAGGACTCCATAATGGAGATGATAGGTATGGTATAATGGGAGTTTCCTACTTTTATATTCATCCCGTCTATGATGGCCAGGGTCAGAGGAATTTTCAACGTGAATACCGTTCCTTTGCCCAGAACACTCTCTATCGAAACTGTACCGCCAACAGTCTCAATGTTCTTGGTGACGACATCCATCCCCACACCGCGTCCGGAGAATTCGGAGACACTAGCCTTGGTTGAGAAACCCGGAAGGAATATGAGATTGAAAATTTCCTTATCCGTCATATCACTTTCAGACTTATAGAGTAAACCATTCTCTCTGGCCTTCTTCAGTATTGCTCCCTTATTCAATCCCTTTCCATCATCTTTTATAATAACAAGGACATCACTTCCGGCATTTTTGGCTTCCAAAGTAATGGTTCCACCCTGGGGCTTACCTTTAGCCTGCCTGTCTTCAGAGGGTTCAATCCCATGGTCAAGAGCATTCCGCACCAGGTGCATCAGCGGATCGGAGATATGTTCGATGATATTTTTGTCAACTTCGGTCTCCTCACCAATAATCTCCAGGCGCACTTCCTTGCCCAGTTTCTTACCCATATCCCGTACTATCCGATGCATTTTCTGGAAGGTAGCCGAGAGAGGCACCATGCGAATCGCCATGACCATGTCTTGCATCTCGCTAGTGATTTTATGTAACTGGCGTGCAGCTTTTTGGAAGTTGTTCAACTCCAGGCCGTTTAAATCAGGGTTCTGGATAACCATGGCTTCGGCTATCACCATTTCTCCCACTAAATCCATCAGTTGGTCTAATTTAGCCACGCTGACATTGATGATGCTCTGCTGGGTTACCGCAGAATAAATTTCTTTTTCTTCAGGGTCCTTGGCTACACTGTCTCGATTTGAAGAATCAGAAACTAAGACTCCGCTGTCTTCCAGGGATATTTTTCTTTCTATGTGCTGATTGTTTAATAGCTCGTTATCTTGCACCTGGTTTAACTGAAGATCCTTTAAATAGATTGTTCGAATCAGAACTCTATGAATTTCTTCCCAGGTGCGATCTGTTTTTAAAAATAGCGTAAACCCTTGTTCGCCAATAACTCTTGCACTATCCTCATGATCAAGATCCTCCGGAATATGGTAATAATCTTCGACAAAACCCTCCAGATCATTAACCACCCCAAAGGCTCGCAGGTTTTCCATTCCACAATCTTGTTCGAAACGAAGGGTTGCTTGAAATGTGTTCTTGAAGGACGCCGTTTCCACACTTACTTTATTTATGTAATATTGTTGCTTCCCCGAGGAACGATTTTCATGAGCGACGACTTGATCCACAATATTCGAATCTTCAGGTCTGGAAGCCTGACCTTTGATCGAGGCTTGAAAGACTCGCAAACGATTAATTAATTCAGAAGCATTGCCGTCCGCTTCATCTCCATTTCTAATCTTATGGATCTCCACTTTGATGAAATCAAGCCCCTCAAGCACTAAATCTGACAAATCTGTATAGTCAACATTCTGGGGTTTGTCCTCACGCAGGATAAAAAATAGGTCTTCCATAGAATGGGCCAGGGTTGAGATAGTGTTAAAGAGCATCATTGCTGAGGATCCTTTAATCGTATGCATTATTCGAAAGATCTCATTGATGGCGTCGGAAGCATAAGAGCCAGACCGTTCATTAGATATGATCAATATTTCCATTTGCTCAATCAGTTGCTCTGATTCAAAAATGAAGAGATCCAGCATAGGTTCATTGACAAACTGGTTCGACAATTCAATCCCCCCCTTCTAACTTGGAGTGTGCTTTAAACACCTAACACATTGTAAATTGTTTGATATAAGAACTCTTCTTTAAATGGTTTAACAATAAATGTTTTTGCGCCACTACGTATAGCTTCTTTAACCATCCTCTCCTGTCCCATGGACGAGACCATGATCACCTTTGCCTGAGGGTCAAAGGCCTTAATTTTCTTGAGAGCCTCAACACCCGTCATTTCCGGCATGGTAACATCCATAGTAACAACATCCGGGCGGAATTCTTTATACATTTCAACGCCTATTGCTCCATTGGCAGCTTCTCCGACTATTTCAATATCATAATTATTCATGATATTTCGAATGGTAAGCCGCATGAAAGCTGCATCATCCACAATGAGCAATTTCTTCATCTGACTCCAACCTCTCCTATCCCGCGTTACTTAGGGCTTTTTAGTCTAAAAGAATAAAGAAATCGCCATCCTAAACAGGCATGGCGACAAAGGCTTTGTTAATACCAAAGTAATTTATATGGTAACCCGGCTATCTTCACCTTAACATGGAAGACCCATGGCTTTGCGTCCTTGGCTTTCACCAAGTTTGCCTTTATCGTTTTTTATTTAATTATAAATATAGCTATCTCCTTTCATTGATTCTCCAAATTCTCTTTAATTAGGTTAATATACTAAAAGAAAACCTACTAACCTACTTAATTCGTTATCTGTTTATCTTGCACCTATGTCGAAAACCACAAAAAAAAGGGCTCTTCCCTATGGAAAACCCCATTAACATTCCAACATGAACGTGGAAAAATAACTTAATTTCACTCTTAGGCACCCATTTTATAAATATGTAACGCAATGTAAAGATTAAGCAAATGATCGATTCGGCGCAAATCGCACCCACAAACCTGTTGGACTATTTTCAAACGGTTTCGTAAGGTATTTTCATGAATGTAAAGCGTTCTGGCACATTTCGAAACCTGACAATGGCAATCAAAATAGGTCTGTAGAGTAGATATAAGGTCAGTTTTCTTCTCATTATCATACAAAAGAAGTGCACCTAGATTCAATTGAAAAAAATCCTGCAATTCTCGAGCAGGTTGAGTAAAAACGAATTTGAGAAATCTCATGTCCTCAAAATAACAAATTGTACCCTTCTTAAATACACTACCCAGTTCCAAAGCGACTTTGGCTTCCTGATAACTTTTGTAAAGATCCGTCACCGTTTCTACCGCGGAACCCACTCCCAACTTAATTTCCGACTTAATTCCGGAACTTTCTAACCGTCTAAAGAACTCACAAAAGAACTTATCAAGAAGTTTTCTAGCAATAGGCTTTTTTAAGCGTTCCAAAGAAAGGATCATAATTATTTGATCGTTGATGAGTGCATAAATAGGAATCTGCCGGTTAAAAAGTCTTGGGCCAAGCTCCCGAGCAATCTTTAGTTTACTTGGGTCCATTTCAACAACAGCGATTACTAAAGGCCCCTGAAACTTCCAACCCCATAAATGTGCTTTCTCATAGATACTGGTCTTTGATTCAAAATTATTGTACAATACGTCACGAATGAACTCATCCTGATACAGTTCATGCTCATTGCTTTTTTCCCTTATACTTTTTAGAGCCAAGGAAAATGCCAGGCTTGCTGACAAAACGGATTCCTTCTTCGAGCCTTCAAGATCCCACGCCTCGACAAATACGATCAAGTAACCAAGAACACTACTGTTCACATAAATCGGCAAGAAATAATACTTCAGTATGCGTTCTTCTTCTTCAAATTGACCATGGTGAAGATCAATTTTCGCAAAATCTCCTAAATCTTGTTTTGGAGGACTCGTTTTAAAATTTACTGCGACAGGAAAAAATTCTCCAACCATAGGTCCTGTGCCGGTTGGATCATGAAAGGCGAGAATTCTGTTTACCCCATTGGTTACGATCACCGGACCACCCATTTCCTGTGCCAGCAGCAGCGTCAAATAGGGGATATCCTTTCCTTGTGCCAAACTCGAAATTAATCCGTAGAAGAACTTATTTTTTTCGTCCTTCGGATTCACTCTCTTCCGCCCTCTCTTGGAACCCTCCAATCTGTTTACCCATCCCACAGCAACATAGCGGACCGAAGGTTGAATAACCCGAAATTCTTGGAAGTCCTGGTAAAGTTCGTTTTTTATCTAAATCCATTCTATTAACATGCTCGGGGGCTATTCTGGGTCTCCGATTTTTCTGTCATTATATGTATTATGATCCTAATACTTTGTAATTTCTTATGGATTCGACATGCATTCACCTAGCACCTGTGTTGAAACTTACAATTAAAAGAGGTTCTCCATGTGGAAAACCTCTTTTAATTCTGTCACGTAAGTGAAGAACACCTAATCTAGAATAATGTTTCTAACATTAGACTTTTCATGCTTCTACTCTCTTCCACCCTCTCTTGGAACCCTCCTACGAAAAATCTGTTTACCCATCACGACAGCAACATAGCGGACCGAAGGTTGAGTAAGCTCAATTCTTGGCAGTCCTGGTAACGTTCGTTTTAAGTCTAAATCCATCCTATTAATATGTTCGGCGTCTATAACTTTCAGGGCCTCAACAGGGCAGGCGGCAACACAATAGGGGCTTTCATGATCCTCTATATTTCCGTAACACATATCACATTTTATCACTTTCCCGTTCAAAGGGTTAATGATCGGAGCCCCGAAAGAACAACTGCGTATGCATGTGCCGCAACCCGTGCATTTGGCTTGGTCAAATACAACGATCCCGTTCCTTAGTTTTCGGTATGCGCCCTCCGAACACAGACGAAAACATTCAGGGTTTGCACAATGGTGACACGAAGTCGAAATATAGTACTTAATAATTTGCGATGGGCTTGAAAGCTCTACAAGTTCAACCTTACGCAAAAAGACCCCTGGTGGTAAACCGTGTTGAACTGCACAGGCTATTTGACAAGTTTTACACCCGAGACAACGATTTGGATTAACCAAAAATACTTTTTGGCTAATCATTTAATTAACCTTAGATAGATTTACATAACTGTGGTGGAACAAAAATCCTTTTACCCCCATGATAACATCACCCAGATCATTTTCTACTAGAGGAACAAGAGTGTTCAAGTCATCTCCTCCAGACTCCACTCCAACGTACGCCACGACCACGTCCAGTGGAACACTGGGAGTAAGATAGGCTTCAAAACCGATCTCACCCAACTGGTTGTAAACCTTTATTTTATCTCCTGTGACGATATTTTTCAATTGGCCGGTTTCTGGATTAATCAAGATAACCAAAGAATTCTCCATGCTCTTTAAACGCGCCGAATTTCCAAATTGTGAATTGAGCAAAAAGCTGCTTCGCGTACTTATAAGCCGAAAAGGATATACTTTCGAAGATCCTGGCACCGCAGAAAGATTTAAACGTGGTGGAGTCACTTGAACTTTACTATACTCAAGAGGGAATTCGTACTTGCCTGACGGGGTTAGAAATAGTTTATCCTTCCAAGGCACTGGTGCTAAATTTACCCGATGATATCGACTGGCAAGCTCAAGGTAATGTTGTATTCCTAACAAGGGATAGAGCTTTTGCATCTCAAGATCTAACCATTCTGCAGCTTCGCGTTCTACCGGAAAAGTGCTAAAACCAGGTGTCATACGATTCAATATCGCCGCCAATTCTCTCATAATCTGGAAATCATATTTACACTCACCGACAGGCTCAATTGCTTTTTCATTTATTGCAGTTCCATAGTGCCAGAATGAAATGACAATGTCCTCGGATTCAAACGGAGTTGTGACCGGCAAAAAATAATCGGCAAATTGAGCAGTCTGAGTCATAAATAAATCAGCAACCACAATCGTCGGAATTTCTCGTAACGCTTGTTTAACCTTAGCTGAATCCGGATCCTGACTCGCGGGATTTCGACCAGCTACCCAGAGCAATTGAATTGCGGGGTCTAGTGTCATGAGCGATGCAAAACGCCCTGTCCCTAGTGTACGATGCTCTAAAAGCTCTTTGCTATTTTGACTATTCGAAGCCTCTGTAGCTCTTAAATTGGTAAATACGCCTGCGAAATCCCACATATCATAACTATAGTAATGGACATTACCCCCGGCAATTCCGATGTTGCCAGTCAGAGCCGGCAGTATATTAATTAGACGGTAATTTTGCCCCCCAGTTGGAGTATGTTGTCCACCAAATCCCAACCAAATGGTAGCGGGTTTATGTTCCCCATAAACCCGGGCTAGTTCACTGATTTCAGACACTGGTATTCCTGTTCTTGAGGCTAGATCCTTTAAATCCAGTCTTTTAAGTAAAGAACAAAATTCTGGCCAACCCTTAGTATATTTCTCTAAGAAAGGACGATCAAGGAGATCCTCTTCGAATAATACTTTTGCAATTCCCAAAGCCAAATCTCCGTCTGTTCCAGGATTAATTTGAAAATATAAATCACTCCTTGCAGCAGTTGCCGTAAAGATCGGGTCAATAACCACGATCATAGCCCCTCTTTCCTGGGCCTCAAAAACGTAACGCATCTGATGCAGGGAAGTGGCTGCGGGATTTCCACCCCATATCATAATCAATTGAGAGTTAAGCATGTCCTCTGGTGCAGGCTTTTTACAAGAGCCATAACTTAACATCAAAGCGTCACTTCCGGCTGATTCACAAGGTGAACCGATCATCTTCGTAATTAACCCTATACTGTTAAAAAAGCCTTCTACACTTCGGTTAAGTATACCCTTAGTGCCCAAAGATTGGTCAAGGCAAACCGGCCATAAATTTCCATGTTCGTGTTTGATGCGTATAATAATCTTTGCTATTTCTGTCAGGGCCTGTTCCCAGGAAATTCTCTGCCAAGAATTTGTTCCTTTTCCGATTTGTTTCATTGGGTATATGATCCGCTCCGGTGAATAGACACGCTCTAATAAAGTATAACCCTTGGCACATAATCTTCCTAAGGTATAGAGGTCATCCGAATCACCTTTGATTTCAGTAAGTATCCCATTTTGTACTTGAGTTTTTAATCTACAACTCGCCGGACAAACGCCAGAACAGACATTATTATATATCATAGGCATTAATAAATCATTCCTTACTTTGTACTTTCCGTCCGGCTTGAAGCGGTTGAGAACAGAGCAGACTTCAGCATTATCACTAAGGTTCCGCCCATGATCGTCACCACACTCATTACTTGGACCCACAGTTTCAAATACTATTCAATCATCTAAAATTCTCCATGCATAAAGTAGTTCCTCTAATGATTAATATGGAAAATCTCTAACTGAAAATTCATCGTGTGCTTTATAGCAAACAGGATTTCCACCGCTTCCTGTGAGCCGAATCGGTCCATAATTAGCTTGCTCTTTGCTGATCACCGAATCAGCTATTTTTAGGCACGGATGTGATATGCAAACCTGAATTAAAATGCCTATTCCAAGCTCAGCTTCTATAAAAAGGAGGAAGAACATTGGATAGTAAAAAAGGCATTATTTTTACCGGAGCAGTTATTGGGATACTGGCAGTTGTCCTGGTTCGTTTTGGTAATCCTGTGAACATGGGCATCTGCATTTCCAAGTCTTATATGGAGGAATTGCCTTTAAAATCACCAATAGAGAATATCGCCTTATCAAAAGTCTCTAAGAGCAAATCTTCCGAAAGGGTAGGATCATGAGTACAGGCTTAACAGAAAATTATAGATATCTTGTTTATATTCAAACTACAGCGTTTCAATTTGTTTCATTAATACCCCCCTTTCATATATTGGTCACATTTAGATAAAAAACATTACACAGTTTAATAAATAAAGGATTACCAGTTTTTTTATGCCATAGGCGTTGATGGGAGACCAGCATTTACAAAGATTTTTAAACAATATATTGACCATTGGCGATTTTCTATGATATATTTTAGACAATATATTGTTTATATTAAGGTTAAGCAAACCACCTAATTAATGAAAAGGAGAACCAATCATAATGAAAATTGAAGTAAACGAAACAACCTCGATGGTCGATGACCAAATTCAAACCGTTATTTCAGGACTAACCCCTTACAGCCGCTTAAATATTCAATTGAAAACTACTCTGCCCTGGTGCCCAAGTGTCGAATTTTCCTTTTATGCCAATTACATTGCCGATTCCACAGGCATCGTCGATTTGAACACCATTGCCCCAATTGAAGGCACTTATGAACATGCGAATCCGATGGGATTGGTTTATTCCCTGCAAGTAACTGAGCCTCTCAACCAAGACTTAGCAGCCAATATTACCATCGATCAACCGATGGTTTTTCACTTCACCTTTGAAACCGATCTGCAAAGGGAAACCTTTCAGATAAAAAGGGTATTCAAAACAGACGATATTATCGTGACCCCTATCTGCAATTCGTTTAACGGCCGACTCTTCCACAACGGTGACCCAACACGCAAGACGATTTTAATGCTCGGCGGATCCGACGGACAAATGGAAGCGCTTAGCCTATTGGCCGCACCCCTTGCTTCCAGAGGATTCAATGTCCTCGTCATCCCTTATTTCGGTGCAGAAGATTTGCCGGAACGACTTGAGATGGTACCTCTTGAATATTTCGAAAAAGTCTTTCATTGGCTTGAAACGAGCAACCTGACACAAATGGGTGACATCTATCTCCATGGAACATCTAAAGGCGGTGAACTGGCACTGTTACTCGCTTCGCGCTATCCCCAAGTTAAAAAGGTAGTTGCCGTTGAACCGCACACCTATTGTTTTCAAGCTCTAAATGGCTTAATGAGCGGAAATCTCGTCTCTTCTTGGTCTTACGGAGGTGCTTCAACACCGTTTATTCCCGTCGAGAACAACCTCTTTTTCGAAGAATTAAATCAACACGTCGAGAACAACTCTCCGTTCGGATTTGCCAGTACCTATAAACGCGCAATTGAGAAAGCAACGAATCGTGAAGAAGCGCGTATTAAAATCGAAAATGCTTCAGCGGACCTTCTTCTGATCTGCGGTAAATCGGATAATATATGGAATAGTTATGACGGTTGTCTGGAACTCCTCAAAGCTGCCAAGTCGCATGACTATATTCAAGCTGTCAAGCTTTTGGCTTATGAGGACATGGGACACCCGTTGCCGATCCCGTATATTCTTCCCATCACCTTGACACTTCGGATGCCGATGCATGGGGGTGTCTTCACTTCCGGTGGCACACTTGAAGGCAACAGCAACGCTCAATATGATTCTTGGAAGCAGACGATCGCCTTCTTTCAGGCATCTTAGAATCACAAAATTAGCACGCCCTATTATCTGTCTATGGAATTGTATTTATGGTATCATAAAAAGAAAGCTAACTAATCAAGCAGGATTCAAGAGGTTAATACCCAATGGATTTTAACAAAGAGTTGAAACTATTACATACGATGGAACAGGTTTTTGCCACCTTGATCGCTACATCAAATAAAGTGCAGATGGCAGGCGATGCCTACTGTGATCCGATGACATCAAGACAATATATGACAATTTTGGCAATTCTCCATTTGCCGGAAGATGAGACCACCTTTGTCAATATTGCCAATAAACTCGGTACCTCAAAACAGAACGTCACCCAGATCATTAACAGCCTACAGAAGAAGGAATTTGTAACCATCCTTCCCAGTCTGAAAGACAAGCGCGCCATCAACGTACGCATGACCCAAGCGGGACTTGATACAATGGTCAAATGCGCAAAAAACGTCACCGTCGATTACATGGCAGATATATTTAGGGGCTTTACCCAACAAGAATTGGATGTATTATGGCAATTGCTGTTGAAACTCTATCGTTTTGACGGTGTCAAAATGGACGGATTCGAAGAGAAGGTCCAGATCCCCAATACCTATACGGAAGAAGAACTTCGTGAAGGGCTTGAAAGATTTGAAAAAAGACGACGCAGTTAATCCTGAATTTGGATTAACCGCGTCGTTTTATTACGCCATATCATTATCCTTCTCGTTGGTCGTAGGGACTACTTCATATATTTTCAATACACTCAAATTACTCATTCCACTGACACTTATTGCGTATAAACGCAAGGCGTGATCCTTAAGAGGTTTTCTGATCTCAGATAGATTCTCTTCATTAAAGCTGTCCTATTGTGCCGGAATAACAGAGAACATTTTTCTAAGATCTGGATGAACTCTTTTTTCCATGTTAATTCCTTCTTTACATAAAGTTCGTCGGGTAAAAACAAAGAAGCCGCAGCCTATCAATATTTCCCAAATGGCTACGACGAAAGTTGGGATTATCACCCGTTAACAAGTAATATGTCGGATAATTAAAAAGCCACCGTCTGTGACGGTGGCTTTGGGGATGCCTAGAGTATTTCTGTATGCTGGTATCGCTACCTAAGCAACGAATCAATTTTATCTTTTATCTTTTCAGCTTCTTGAACAAAACTTTTGCTATGATCAAACAGATTTTTACCATAAAAATCAGCGTCTACAACCACCGAATCATAGGGGAAATGCCCTAAAATCGGCAGAAAATCAATCACCTGTTCGATCTCGGCAAGTTGTCCTGCATGCACTTTGTTTACGACTGCATAGACTTTTTCGACCCCTAAGTCATTGGCAAGTTTTGCCACTGCTTGAGCTGTTTCAATACTGCGTCGCCCCGGTTCCACCACAACAATAAAGGCATCCACACCCCTGGCTGTCCCCCGCCCAAAATGTTCCAGTCCTGCTTCCATATCCAGAATAGCAATTTCGTTTCTTTCCAGGACAATATGATCCAAGAGACTTTTTAAGAGAGTACTTTCCGGGCAGGCACAGCCGGTTCCTCCTTGGGTAATCGACCCCATGCGGAGAAGTTTAATCCCTCGATATTCTGCAACATAGGTATCTGGAATATCATCCACCCGGGGATTGAGACTGAAAATAGCCCCAATCGTTCCCGGTTCAGCTCCGGTACGTTCTTTAAGAAGTTTTCGTTCTTCAGAAATAGGAGTTAGCTGGGCTAACATTTCTGGGGGAAATCCTAGAGCCGTTCCCAAATTGGCATCAGGGTCAGCATCTACAGCCAGAACTCTCTGTCCATCTCGAGCGTACAGATAGCATAATAGTGATGACAACGTCGTTTTACCCACGCCACCTTTACCAGAGATGGCAATTTTAATGCTTTTCTCCCTCATAATACTCACCCTGTCCTTTATTTTGCGGCTCTTTCCTTATTTCCGGACAAACAAGTCCCAAAGCCTGGCGTTTTTGAATAATACGAGAAATCATTGTTTGGGCAGCCTGAATTGGGTCTGCTTCGTAAATTAGTTTTCCCCCGAAAAGCTCATCGGTAGTCACGGAAAACTCGCCTTTATTAGCTGTAAGAGCCTGTTCTACCAGCGGTGAACCGGTAATAGGGGCATTAACCCCGATGTGAACATCCACTCCCTGAGCGATAAAGAAGGTTCCAATCGATAAGGCTTTGGGGCTATGATTTTCAGGACTGGAGCCTGCCACGGGTAATTCTCTCACAGCTACACCCATTCTATTGGCTAAAGCAACCAGCAAATCATCAATCCTGGAATTATCAACACAACTTCCCATGTGAAGAGCAGGAGGTAAGGCCGGTAAACCGTTGGCTTGCCCAATGGCTGTCAGGACATTGGCTAGTTTTTCACCGCAATATTGCAAGCCAGCGGGGGACAATAAGCCATTTTTCCCTAAGGAGTGAGCTGAACATCCGGTAGCAACGATTAATACATTATTCCTCATAAGCTCTTTGGCCACTTCCGTATTAGCCCAGTCTTGTTTTACTTTAGGATTTGTGCAGCCGACAATAGCAACAACACCTAAGATATCACCTTGAGCAATGGCTTCTATCAGGGGGAGTAAGGGATCTTCTCCATTTAGTGCGGCCAAAAGCTCAACAATCTGCTCAACGGAAAAACCTGCGTAGGCTTCCACGGTCCCCTCTGGGATCTGGACTTTAGATTGGTCTCTCTCCGGATAGTGGGCAAGTGCCCGACGGACAATCTCCTCTCCCATTTTATCCGCATCTTCCGGTGTCCAATCCACATGGCTTGCTCCTTCTATCTTAATATTGGGCAATGTGGAAATAAGTTCTGTGTGATAGCATTGCGCCACTTGAGCTAGGCCAGGCATGATACATTGAGCATCGACCACCATGGCCTCTAAGGCACCGGTAATAATTGCTAATTCCTGACTCGCATAGTTTGTCGCTACGGCAACCCCTTGACGCATTAAAAGTTCATTAGCACTGCAACAAATCCCAACAATGTTAATTCCTTTAGCCCCTAGTGCTTTGGCCTCATTATTTAACGTTCGGCTCCACTCCAGGACTTTTTCCGAGACCATTGGAATATGACCGTGAACGGCAATATTTACATAATCCTCTTTAATAACACCCATTCTGTATTGGGTTTTGACAAGCCGTGGCGTACCAAACAAGATATCCTGGAGATCTGTCGAAAGATGCAAGCCATCATATCCTTCAACTAATCCCATTTTCATAATTTCCAGTAAAAGACTTACCGGATCACTCTCACAGCCCATAGCTGTTTTATTGATAGCATTGGCTATTTCCAAGTGAGCGTTGGAGGGCAATATATTCAGCTTTTCCCAGGTTTCAATCGATTTCTCTTGGGCCCGCAGACGTAACCAGTGAGACACTCCAGATTGTTGTTGAAAATCCTGTAAAGCGATTAAAGCAACTTCTTGCGCTAATTTATCTAACTCTACGCCATCAACCATTAATCCTAGTTTCTTGCCAATACTGATAAGTTTTTCCTTTCCCTTTATTTCATAAGGAGCTTTCCCTTCGGCGGTTTCTAAAAGGGTGTGGAGGATCTCCCGGGCATGTTCTACATGGGGAGTCGTGCCTTCCACAATCAGCGACAGTAAATTACGAGCCACAATCTGGTCTGCTGTAGCTCCACAAACTCCGCGTTTCACTCCTTTATTCTCATTAAAGGTCACTCGGCAGGGCCCTTGAAGACAACGTCGGCAGCAAACACCCGTTAAGCCAAATTTACAATGAGGCTCTTGCTCCTTCGCCCTTTGAAAAGCCGTCTCAATATTTTCCTGTTCTGCTTTCACTAATAATTCCTGTACTCCGATATCCATTGAAAGATCAGTAATTAATACTTGTCTTAACATCGTATCCTCTCCTTGTCAAAAAAGTTTCTCTTCTCTGACAATCATCTTAGGCTATTACAAATAAAAAAACCATCAAATATCTGACGGTTTTCATACTTTTTCGACAATATAAATTTATTCTGTTCTTCCTCCCAATTCTTGCAACTTGAGCATATCCAGCAAAAAAACGGTTTTGCGATTACGTCTTATAACCCCATCCCTTTCCCATCGATTCAAGAGCATCGAAGCGGTCTGCCGAGAGCTCCCAACGGCTAGGGCTATATCTTCCACCGATAAACCTAAATTTATAAACGTGCCCTCTTGTCCAACAACTCCCTTTTCCTTGGCTGCATCCAGTAAAAAGCGAGCAAGACGTTTATCGATATCCAGGAAAGCCAGATTTTCAATGATACGCAGTGTATTCCCTAAGCTGTCTCCTAAAGCCTTAACCATACTAATGAGTATGGTAGGATTATTTAGCATAAAAAAGTGAAAAGCGTGAGCATTTATAGCCAAAATCTTGGTAACTTCTCTCGCTTCAGCGAAGGTCTTGGAATGACTGCTATAAATATCACCTTGTTCCAAAAAAGCAATGGTGAATTCTTTTCCATCCGGATAGGCGAGATAAATGCGGACTTGACCTTCCAGCACAATCATGATGAAATTATCTTTGCTATCTGGCTCAAAGATACGTTTATTCTTTTTATAATCTCTTTCCTGGGCATTGCCTTGAAGAATTTCCAATTGTTCATCGCTTAAAGTTCTTAAAAGCGGAATTTTCCTCAGTTCATTTAAATTCATGTAGACAGAACTCCTAGCATGTTTAATTACCTAGGTATCACTTGAATTGATTATAGCACACAGAATATACGCTTCACCAACCTTTAACCCCAGCACTTTCGTAGAGGGCCAGCTTTACCCCCATGTCTCAGATGCGTGTGCCCATAAATAAAGGAACACTCCAGGTGGCTTGCCCGAAGTGTTCCATAAGTTAAATATTACGCCAGAGAATATTTAAGAGTAAAGGTTTTATAACGAATAAATTAAGTCCTCCAGGGCACGTTTAGGCACATGATGAACTCCTTGTTGATCTCTCCAGTATTTTACGTCCCCAGATTCATCCAGTTTCTCTATGACCACCATTTCTTTTGGTTTCCCCAAAGCAATCACAGTCGCGATAACCAAATAATCTGGTAAGCTTAGTTCTTGAGCCAGGCCGACACGATTGATGGCGTTGAATTGACATCCACCCAATCCTTGTTCAGTTGCCCCTAACAAAATGCTCTGTGCAGCAATCCCATGATCCCAAAAGAAACCTTGACTAATCCTTTGGTCATGAAGCATGACTACATAGGCACTGGGTTTTTCCCCTTCTTCTGGTCCGTTCCAGTCTTTAAAGTAACCGGCCCATTTTAAGTATTTAAAAATCCGTTCATTTGTCGCGGGAGTCTAAGATATAAGGAACTTTAAAGACTGAAGGTTCCCGCCCGTCGAAGAAAGTCTCGCCAGATCGATCAATCCTCTTAAGGTTTCCATACTTACCTCTACTTCTTGATAAAATCGACGATAGGTCCGGTTTTTTTCAATTAATTCACGTATCTTCATCCTCTTAATCCTTTCATTCTATAACTACTAATATAGATAACGATTGCAAGATTATCGTCACTATCGCTTCCTATGACCACTACCCGCTTAATATTTCTCCATTTTTCTCGATTAACCTTCCGCTATGGTTAATAAATTTGAGCCCCTCAGTTCAAATGTTGATCCACCAAAGAATTAGGACATACAGCCTTCTGCGGCAATCACATCCGGTATTCACGGTACGTTTCTCGTTGCAGTTATCGCAGTAGGATTGCGATCATAGTTGGCATAATTACTTGGCGTTCACAGAAGATGATCACTCAGGAATAGTGCCATTTGAATAGAAAGAGCAGCTCATATTTGTTCATCCATAAACCAAAATCAGGTGGGTATCGTCCACATCGAAAGTCGTCAGTCTCCCTGCAATGTTATTGTTCCCTTTGTGCCGTCTACAAGGATTCTTTGCCCGTCCTTCAGTATGGATGTCACGTTTTCAATCGCTACAACAGCAGGGATTCCATATTCTCTGGCGACAATTGCCGCATGGGAAGTCGGGCTTCCTATTTCTGTAACCACTGCACCTGCTACCTTAAAGAGCGGCGTCCAGACCGGGGCGGTATGGGTTGATACCAGGATATCTCCCTTTTTTATCTTATTGAATTCTTGAGGGCCTCTTACGATACATACGGTGCCTTCGTAAACACCGCTGCTCACCGAAAGTCCTTTCAGCTCATCCAAAGCTCCTTGTTTATCTGGGCATGCTTTGTTGTTTGGTTTAAATTCCGGAATAGAACCGGTTGATACCAACCAGTGCACTCCTCTTTTATGGGCAGCGCAAACCTTTGTCAGGGCAGACTTGCGTTTCACTATTCTTTCTTGCACTGCCAACTTCCCTTCCGCCGCAGAACCGAGTTCGTCAAGAAAGAGATAGAATACATCGTCCTTCTCCTTGATGATTGCCTTTGCAGTCAGAAGACCGCCAAGCTTCAAGACCATTCTGCGTATGCAGGCTGTGAGCTTCTCCAGCATAAACGAACTTTCTTCTCTGACGATGATTTCATTTCTGGCTTGCTCAAGAAGTTGTTCGAATTTATGATACTTGCCCAGCGAAAGTCCTTGCTCAACTCGCTTTTTGGCGGCTTCATAATCGGCTTTCTGCTTTTCGGAGTTTTCTTCGGCATTTAGCAGTGTGGGATCACTTAGCAAGGCATCAATCAAGCCCTGAATGACTTCCGGTTTTTCATTCCAGGTCGGAGTCCCCAGCAGAGCCAAACCCGAAGCAGGTCTGTCTCCATAAACACTTATAAACCTGTTGAATTCCCTGTGAAAATGTTCCTTATTCT
The DNA here is from genome assembly GCF_000224515.1 of Desulfosporosinus sp. OT. Taxonomy (GTDB): domain Bacteria; phylum Bacillota; class Desulfitobacteriia; order Desulfitobacteriales; family Desulfitobacteriaceae; genus Desulfosporosinus. Next base: position 41,812 of record NZ_AGAF01000111.1, read on the forward strand.
TTCCTTTAATCACCACCTGTGCTACTTTGGTCAAAGCTTCATTTTGAAGAGCCGTTCTGAACGGCAAGGCTCTAAGCAGACAATCTTTCACCTCAGCAGCCTTAATCTTTCCCACCGCTTTTTTGACCAAACGGTTCAGCTTGAAATCGCTAATCCAGCCGGACATGGAAAGCACACGAAACCTTCTGCAAAGCAAATCCCCGAATTCTGTCAAGGCTTGTTCGATAAGTTGGGCAAGGTTTTTGCCATCATCCGCATTTCTAGCTGCTGCCTCCATCCTCTTCAACCATGCATTCATTTCCACGGCAAGTGGTTTCCATCGCTCCTCAATACCCTCAGATCTTACTGTCAACAATGCAGCCGGTGCCTTCCATACTATTGCTAGGGACACGCCCGGCTGACCGACGCCCACCGCCACACAGCCGCTTTCTCTCTCCACAAGCCTGAGCAGCTGTTTGGGAATTTTGAGTCCCGTATCCTGTAACGAAAGGTAGAAGGCCCGATATCGGTGATAAAAGTAAGCAAAATCCAGCGGAGTCAGAGGCTCTGAAAAATGCTCCATGGCGGCTTGCAGGACAAATGAGGGTTTTTTCTTCGGATAAATGATCTCATCCTCAGGGCCTAAAATCCGTAAATCTTCAGGTTTGGATTGCAACGTAGTGATTGGCCTAGCCTGAAGCAGGTATACGTTTCCTTTTGAACACGCCCATTCGGTATCCTGGGGTATACCAAAGTGTTTCTCCACAAGCTGCGCAAGCTTGGCCAGCTGGGCAAGCTCATTTTCCCCCAGGCAGTAGGAGTTTTGCTGGGATAGAGGAACCTTTTCGCTCCTTGTCCCCTCTTGGGTCAGGATTAGTTTATGATCTTTTGAACCGAGGACCTTTTCCTTCACCCGCCCGTCCTTGGTCAGAATAAAGGTATCCGGGGTTATCAGACCGCTGACAACCGTTTCGCCAAGGCCATATCCGGCACTTATTAATGCTTCATCCTTGCTTTGATTGACAGGATTCGCTGTAAACATGACGCCCGCAACCTCGGAATCGATCATCGCTTGAACAACAACCGCCAGCTCGACCAACAGATGCTCAAAACCCATGCTGATCCGGTAGCATATCGCCTGCGCACCCCAAAGACTAGCCCAGCATTTTTTCACATGCTTAAGCACAGCCTCCTTTCCGCAGATCCCTAAAAAAGTGTCATGCTGTCCGGCAAAGGACGCCGAGGGTAAATCTTCAGCGGTTGCACTTGAACGTACTGCAACCAAAATGTTGGCATCGGATCCTGTTTTTATAGCTAAGCTTTCCAAGGCCTTGATCACTGCTTCTTGCACTTGAAGAGGCATTGGAGTCTCTTCAATCCAGGATGAGATATCTCTGCTTGCGTCTGCTACTGTTACTGCTGTAATATCTTGAAGCTGGAGATCCTCAAGCCTTTTTGCTATCCGTTCCTGAAGCCCTGACTCTTCAAGATGGAGGTGATAGGCGCCGGTTGTAACGACAAAGCCTGGCGGAACCGGCAGCCCTACACGAATTAGCTCGCCGAGATTGGCGCCCTTACCTCCTGCCTCCGGTAAGGAATGCTTATTGAGTTCAGATAAAGTTTTTGTATAATTTAACATCTGCATTGCTCCTTTATAATTTCAGCGTTTCTAGCCTTATATTTGTTGATAGGAGTATCATAAAGGTCCAACTTAAACGCAAATTAAATGGAACTTAAACGCAATGTAAACAGAACAAACAAATAAAACACCGCAGATGTATTGCTGAACATACATCCGCGGTGTTAATCATGCTTTTTCGATTTTTATTGTTTATCTATTCGTGGCAGCGTAATAATAAACTCTGTCCCTTTGCCAAGGGCACTATTAAGGTTTATCTGTCCATCGTGCATAGTCACAATTTTTTTCACTAAGGATAAACCCAATCCATTGCCACCAAGTGAACGATCTCTTGATTTATCCACCTTAAAGAATCTCTCAAATAGATGGATCTGGTCTGTCTCTGAAATACCGATGCCGTTATCAGCGATGCTGCAGCATACCGCATTTTCGTTCTTTGTCAATGTAACGCTGATATTTCCAGCCGCCGGGGTAAACTTTATGGCATTGTGAAGAAGATTTACCCACACCTGCGAGAGCAATCCCTCATCCCCAGTAAACATAAGCTTTTCCAGCGAAAGGTCAAGAATAATGTCTTTCTCCAGCCATTGCGGCTCCAGCATCAATATGGCACTTTCGATCTGCTTATCCAGCCTGAATTCATGCGCTGCAAAGGAAACATGCTCTGATTCCAACGTTGATAATTTCAGAAGATTATCGCTCAGTTTGGACAATCTCCTACTTTCTGTTTCGATAACCTCGACATAATGCCTTCTTAGTTCCGCGCTAAGCGCTTCATTTTTGAGAAGCGCCGCGAATCCACTGATCGAAGTAAGGGGCGATTGTATCTCGTGGGAAACATTGGAGATAAACTCCTGTCTTAACTTCTCCATAGAGCCAAGTTCTTTAGCCATCTTGTTGACACTTTCGGAAATTCCATTAAAATCATTTCTCGGGTTGTTTAAATCAGTTGTTGGAATGACTACCTCAAAATCACCCTGGGCGATTTTATTCAAGGCGTTCGTCACGGTTTTGATATAATCCATCTGCCTATTATTAAACCTACCATGGAATATACGATGAGCGATTAGCAATATAAGGCTAACGGTTCCGGCAAACACCAGCAAGCCGAAGAGGATAGAGACAATATAGGCCCAGAGTTGGCTTGGACGGCCTGAAGCGGAAAAAAGCAATTCAGCTAACCCATAGCCAACCACTAAAAAACAGAGACTAATAAATCCAGCCGCCAGCGCACGGGCGACACCGGCTGCTAACATTCGTAGGTCTTTCAAGTCAACACCTCCAAACGATAACCAAGCCCTCGTACTGTTGTTATCTTAAACCGATATTGTTCTGCCGGGAAGCGCTCGCGCAATCGATTGACATGGACATCAAGTGTCCGCTCATTCCCTTCAAAGTCATACCCCCAGATATCCTCGATCAATTGATCCCGAGGGAACGTCTTGCCCGAAGTGCCTGCCAGCTTAAACAATAGTTCAAATTCCTTCATGGGGATGTCCATCTTTTCGTTATCCGTGCAGACGGTGTGGCTATTTCTATCAATGGTTAAGGTTCCGATTTGAACACTCTGTGAGGAGACTATTTTATAGCGGCGGAGCAAGGCCTTCACTCTGAGGATCAGCTCAGGAGCCTCAAAGGGCTTTGTTAGATAATCATCAATACCTCGCTCAAAACCTTTGATCTTCTGACTGATTTCCCCATCAGCGGTTAGCATCAAAATAGGTATATCCTCATAGTTTTGACGAATAATGCGGCATAGTTCAAAACCATCCATTTTTGGCATCATGATATCTATGATGCATAAGTCAGGTATTTCTTCGCTGAATTTTTGGAGCGCAACCCGACCATCGGTTGCCTCATAGATGCTGAAACCCTCATTTATTAATAATGTGCTTACAAGTTCGCGAATGTAATTATCGTCATCCACAATCATTATCCTGCCCATTGAAAACTTCACCTCCTGTATATCTTTTAGCATATAACAGAAAAGTAAACGGAGTATAAATTACTTAAAGTATAACGTCTTACTCTGAGATTACAGAAATAACAAGAATGCAAAGAGGAGCAGTCATAAATTTAATAGTAATCATGGCTTCATACCCCTGCAACCTTCATACAAAAATTGGTGTTTCTATAATTCATAGCATACAGCCGCTCCGGTCTCCATTACCCTTAAAATATATTTTGACACCTCAACATGAACAGGATGAACCAAATAAGCGCCCATAAAAACTTCCATAATCTGATCCCCCTGTTTTCATGATTAATAGCTAACCACCATATTTCAATTATACCGACCATAACTCAACGACGTTAGGTTAAGTTTGATTTCTTTATTTGTATTTCTCAAGGATTTGATCTAATTTAATTTGAATCATTTCCCGTATGTTCTGTGGGGTCAGGACTTCAACATCCACTCCAAAAGAAAGGATATAGTTAAACAGCCACTCACTTTCCGGTAAAGCGGTCGCAATCGTAAAAGAGCCATCCAGCTTTAGCCGTAAAATCTAATAATAAGTTACATATATAATAACTTGTAATTTATAATGTATTGTGATACAATCCATGTTGTAAATTTCATATTTTAATACTTGTAACTCATAACAACAAGGTTGTTTGTAAGTCAGCGTAAAGGGAGGAAATATAACATGGAAAAAGATAATATGGATTTGATACAGGTTGATCCGACAAAATGTACTAAGTGTGGCAGTTGTGCCAAAGTCTGCCCGACGGGTGTTATAGGTATGGATGAACATGGACCGAAGGCCATAGGACAATTTTGCATTGCCTGCGGTCACTGCGTGGCTATTTGTCCCTCGGAAGCACTCGACAATGTGAAAACACCTTTAGCCAATCAAGTACCACTTGAAAAGATACCAGTTCTGGACGAAGATACTGCGGCTCTGTTTCTCCGTCACAGGCGTTCCACTAGGGAATTTCAAGAGAAGCCCGTTCCTAGGGAAAAGATTAGGCAGCTTCTAGACATTGCCAGATTTGCGCCGACAAGTGGCAATTCACAAGGAGTTTCCTATCATGTCATTGATGATCGGGACACACTGCGTAGTATTACCTCCGTTTCCATTGACTGGCTGGAAGAGGCATTGCAATCTCCACCTTATGCCGGATCACGGTATGCGGCACCCTTTGCTGCGCACATAGCCAACTACCGTCAGAACGGTCAGGATGTTGTATTGCGTGATGCCCCTTGTCTAATAATACCCATAGTTGACAAAAACTCTTTGCCCATTGGTCGCGACAACACTCTATTTTCACTGGCTTATGCGGAACTTTACGCACCTTCCATCGGTCTTGGAACCTGCATTACTGGATTTTTTAACTCTTGCGCCGCTTCCGGCTATCAGCCACTGCTCAACATTTTAAACCTGCCAGAAAATATGCATGTTACAAGTGGGTTGATGGTTGGTTATCCGAAGTATGCCTATCGGCGTTTGGTAGACAGAAATCAGTTACAAGTTACTTGGCAATAGATAGCAAACAACCTTATATTTTTTAGTATTCGTTTGATTTTGAAAATGGAGTAACCATGAACAATATATTATTTTGAATAAAAAAAAGGGCCGCCTTATCGGCGGCCCTGTCTTTCCTTCATGATTCATTTGTTGGGATTTCTAAGACCACTTAACAGAAGATTTACAACGGAATCTATGTTTTGCTTTCTGTTAGGATCTTCAAATGAGTCTGGGTGGATAAAAACGCTGGTTGCAAGATATACTGATTTTGCTGCTTGATGGGAAGATTCTGCAAAAAATACACCTTCTGTAATTCCTTGTAATATAATCTTCTCGATTTTATTAATCCCATCTTCTCTGACCTTTTCTATTACTTCCATTGAGTTACGGGCTAGTTTGATGTAATTTGCAAACATTTCTGGGTCATTAATCGCGCTGAGACGCTTAGCTTCCGCAAAATTCTCGAGTAAATGATAAAGCTTAATATCAGCTGGACTATCTTCTATTAATATGTCATTTGATGATGCATGCAAACGTGCGAGCCAGCGTTCTGTAACGGCATTCCATAGGGCTGTTTTTCCATTGTAATATCTATAAATGGCAGCGTGGCTTACTTTTAATAATTTTGCCACGTCAGTGATATTCGCTTTGTCTGGTCCGAAACGGCGAATGACCTCATCTGTTGTATTGAGAATTATTTCTTTATCTAACGAGATCTTATCCAAATTCATCACCGTTTCCTCTTTTAATGTTTCAAATTATATCATGTTTAGTTTTACGTTTCAAGTTACAATGATTGTAACATCGGTTCTAGGGGGCTCCTCCATGACGCCATCAAGAGTGATATACATGGATGCAATTACTTTTCTCATTTTGTTTCTCCTGCAGCGGTCTCGCTGGTCAGTTCATAATCTCTGATTACAAAATTAATGATATTGTGAATACTGAACCCCGTCCCAATCTACTGTCAACAGAGATTTCCCATCCATGCTTTTCAACTATTGTTTTAACAATGGACAAACCAAGCCCAGCTCCGCCCTCTTTTCGCGAGCGAGATTTGTTCACACGGTAAAACGGCTCAAAAATCTGCTCCAATTCGTCTGCCGGAATACCGTTGCCCATATCGGTTATGATAATCTGCCCAACTTTATCATCTGCCTTCGTTTCAATCCGTATTGTTCCGCAGTCTTGATTGTATTTTGCTGCGTTTTCCACAAGATTGAAACACGCTCTATAAAGCAAAACCGGATTCCCACAAACCGTTTTTAGACCACATTGAAGTTCCGTTTTAAGATGCTTATCCTCAAACAGCGGACAGAGTTCACTTAAAATAGATTCAAACATGCCTTGTAGGTTAATGGGAACGGTCTCGAATTCCTCATTCTCGTCATAAAGACTCATCAAATCATCCACGACTGCCATTAGACGTTTTACATTCCGCTCCGTGGTTGCCAGTGTTTCCTCGTATTCGGAAACGGATGGGTTTTTATCAAGATGAAGCACCTGAATTCCCGCATTGATCGTGGCCAGCGGTGTTTTCAATTCATGGGCCACATTGGCGGAAAAACGTTTTTGCCTTAAAAACGACTGTTCAAGCCGATCCAGCATGATGTTAAAAGAGCAACCCAGCGTTCCGAGCTCATCTTTTCTATGATCGTCCGGGATACGCTGTCGCAAATTGTCCTCACTGATTGCGGAAATCGTCCTGCTCAATTGATGGATCGGTCGAAGCGACCTGCCTGCGACAATATATACCATACCCATTCCTAACACGGATACAACTACAAGGATAATGAAATTCGTTGTATTAAATTGTTCCCTTGCCTGGGTCAGCATTGGCACGTTTGCTTTGGGTAATGTTGTTGCTGTGTCGTTTGAATTCCAATCCACGTGACCCTGATCGTATGGAGCTTCAGTACTCGGAATAACCGAATAAGAGCCGCCGGCAAGCGTTACAGCATTAAATTGCGCATGCGCGTTATAATAAGCACCGAATGCCAGGGCCGTGGAACAAAGCAGTAAAATAGTACCGGAAAGCAATGTAATGCGCATTCTCAGGGAAATCCTGTTCATGTATTTCATTCGCCCACCTCCCCTATTTTATACCCCATCCCGCGGACATTCCGGATGAGTTCCTGCCTGCAGCCCGTTTCAGCCAGCTTTTTTTTCAGTGAATGAATATGATATTTCAAGGTGTCGGGGAATAAATCGGAGTCGCTGTCCCAAACATGATTCAGAAGCTGCTCCGTACTGGCGACCTGTCCTTTGTGGAGCATCATATATTCTAAAATTGCATATTCCTTTTTGGTTAAGAATAATTTAACCGAACGGAATGAAACAACCTTTGTTGCCATATTTAATTTCAGGTCGCCGCAGGAAAGCTTGTTTCCCTGCTGGATATAGGCGATACGTGTTAAAGTTCGTATTCTTGCCTCCAATTCCAAAAAGTCAAAAGGCTTAGTCAGATAATCGTTGGCGCCCATGTCTAGCCCTTGTACCCGGTCATCAACCGCATTGCGGGCAGATAAAATCAGGATCTTTGCTTTTTTATCGTTTTGTCTAATGCTTCTCAGGACTTCCAAACCGTCAATTTTCGGTATGTTTAAATCGAGTATGATTACGTCGTACTCATTCATTCTGTAGTAATCCAATGCTTCCTCTCCGTCATAGGCTGTATCTACAGCGTAGCCGCATTTTTTAAGTCCACGGGCAACAATCCCAGATAATTCTTCTTCATCTTCAACCAATAATAGTTTCATAAAGCCTCCAATATAAAAACAGGCAAGGCGAACAACCCAAATGTTGTTCACCCTGCCGATTTCAAATTATTTTGCCGCTGTGGTAGAGTTTTGTCCAGAGGTAAGGGAATGTAAATCCTGCGGACCGAGAGTTTCAACCGTGAAGTTGTCCCCTAGGAAGTCTGAGGCATCGACATTGTCGGAGATAGCCGCAACCGACACGCCCGAGGCGTCAGTCAACGTCGAATTGAGCGCAGTTGTGGCGGTCTGGCCGCCCTCGATATGGGGGGTGACACCTTCGACAACAGTATAGGTGCCTGGCATAATGTCCGCTTTCGACAGATCTAAAGGCCCGACAGAGACAGAGGTGAGTGAGGTCCCCGTTGTTGCTGCCATTGCAGTTGCTGCACCTCCCAAAGACATTACTGCTACTGCAAGACTTACGATAATCTTTTTGTGTTTTGTAAATAACATGTTGTTTGCTCCTTTCAATTGTTACATTTATTTGTATCAGGTTGCAACCTGTAATTAGAGTATAGCAAGCCAATGGTTGAGAAATAGTTAGGAAACTTCAATTACAAATAATTTTTTTGAATAAAATTACGTCCTAACATTTTTCTTATGCTGCTTTAATTATACTGCGGCAGCCAGGCTGTCATAGTACTCATAAGCGCTTTAGATCCGATGGCTTTGCGTCCCTGCCTTTTAACAAGTTTGCCCTTAGGCTGAGATTTAATTATAATTTGCAATTATACTGTTAAAATATAGGCAGTTATACTAAGGCACTTTCTTTTCCACAACTCTCTCTTTATCCTGCATTTCCGGAATTATTTAATGATGAAACCTTAAAAAGCCAGATCCTAAGATCTAGCAATACGAATAAGATACGTTCCAGCATACTCCACGTCACCACAAAAAGACTATATGCTCCCTCAAAGCCACTCAAGAGAGAATTAAGAAGCCAAAAGCGGAACGTAACAAACTATCAATAGGAAATGGGAAGAGACAGATGACCCCGCAAAACTCTTTACTGCCCGCTTTTGGAGTGAATGGTGACAGATCAAGAAAATCAATTCGTCAATCATATTCATTTATTACTCGGATACCACCAGCAAGTTCTACGGCTGAGTCTCCTCAATTTTTACTATTCTTTAATGAATCCATTAAACTAAAGAGTTTACCTATGGATTATAGATTATATCAACCCAGCCTTGATACTGCGTAATGTTACCCCGTTCGCTGAGCGTCACTGTGATGTGATTCACACCCGGAGTTAAGAGTCTATAATCCTTCTGTATTTCCTGATTTAGATTTTCCCCGTTCCCATATCCATTAATCGTGCTAAAACCCGTCGGCGAGGTAATCTTCACAGTTGCCTGCAGGTTCACGGCATATTTGGGAACATCCCATTGAAGAATCGCTGGTTCATCGCCTGTAAAGGTTAAATTATTTCCTGGTGCCACAATCTGAAGTGGTACGATGTTCACAGGTGAACCCCAGTGAGATAGCTGCTTCTCTCGATAGGCCTGAATCTAATAGGAAGGTTTCACCAATTTTTGGGGCTATTAGCTTAGCATCTGCCTGTTTTGCCTCTTTTAATGCTCGTTTTATAGGTTCATTCCAGCCATAAAAAGCTAATGTAAATCCTCCCCAGTGCATTAACATCATAGTTTTACCCTTTACATCTAAATGAGCCTGAACAGCTTGCTCTGGTGTCATATGGACCCAAGACCATCGTCGATCATATTGACTGCCTCCCATATTGCACCAAAACCATTCATTATGAAAAGATTTAAACGGCCTGTCCCAGAATCGTAGGCGCCTACGATTCTGGGACAGGGCTGGGCTATATAAAATGTGTAGTCAAAAATTCAATTTAGGAAGGCGATATGGTGGTCGCCGAAAGTTCCGCGAACCGCATTCTGCCCCGAACTGCCCTTAAAGGAGTTACATTTTCATTTGATACGGTATCTTCAGTCAAATGGGTTGCGAGAAATTCTGTATAACTGCTAGAAGTTATCTGACGTGGCCCGTTTTTTCTAATTTACATCAGAACTGAAGTTTGATTTTTCTACCCAGTCCGAAAGAGCCTTTTTACTAAATATGTCTTGGCCACCAAGCCTTACATGTGGGATAGCATCAATTACCTTAAATAACCGATCCTCTGTAATTTGCAGGTAATTGGCCGCCTGAGCTTGGTTTAATATATCATTTTGAGAAGTGTTTGCTCTACTCATATAAGACGTAATATTTTGCGAGGCTTGAACAATGCTATTTGAATTACTCGTAACACTATTCTCTATTGATCTACTAATCCAATAGCATCCAACGAGAATTGATAATGCTAGAAACACGATAGTCAAAGCAAGTACCTTTTGCCCTCTCTCCACGAGTTCACCCTCTCTCTAATAGAGCTTACACCCAACCGGCTGTGTCTCCCGTTTTGGCGGTCATAATCATTGCCCTCACAAGGCATCCCTCCAAAAAAGCCAGACATTCAAACTCCATAAAGTGTGAAGCATGTTTATCAAAGAAGATCTGAACTTCGCAAGGAAATTCATCATCTCCATCATTATAAATAATCTGGAGAGGGATTTTCGGTAATGCTTTCAGAAGCCATGAATAACGATCTGTTTTCAACTTACCGTTAAAAACTCCTCCTAATCTGCCCATAGTTTTGCTGAATGTTACATAATCTCCATTGAATGTTTTACCGAGCGGATCGGTCATCCATTTTATATTTGTGTTGAATATTATTCCCGGGCCAGCAAGATAAGAAATCGGGACATAGGATAAAGCTGGTTCACTCACACCTTTGGACAAGGTATAGTAAGCCAGTACACTGCGGTTGTTGACATTAACTGGCATACCGTCCGTCGGGTTAACACCACGAGAACTAATCGCGTATTCTCGGCCAAGAAAACTGACAGCTAAAGTACCGTCCTGCTGAGGTGACAAATCAAGACGTTCGGCAACCTCTAACAAATCACATTCGCTCAATTTGGGTATAAGGCTTTCATAAATTTGTTCGTAACCACTACTCATAAGATACTCCTTTCATTGTGTGCTGCGGAGTTTCATTATCAAGATACTGAAGTTCAACTTTATTCTTTAGTGTAATTATTCTGCCTTTGGTAGTCTTTTCCTGCCTGTAAACCTACAATCATACAAAAAGTCACACTTAAGTGTAACTCGTGTAGGTAATTGATTGCTAGAATCTGTACAATAAATTGCGGAAAATACTATGAATTTTTCTTTTTAATAGTTTTAATTAATCTACCACTTGCATTTCCTTTGGATACTGAACACTGACTTTAGGAGCTTGTGGGAACATATTACTATCAAAAAAATATCCTACGCCCGGTAATCGTCCGGGTGTAGGACATGATAGCTCTGTATAGGGTGGATAGCAAGTCTTATTTAGCACTCAAGTTACTTTCCATACACTGGAGATGGATAGAATCATAAAACGTAATAGTTATGAGCAACCTACAATTAGGTATATTTACAAGACCAAGGAGGATATTAAATGCTGAACATTTTTATGACTTTTATGATGTGGACAAAAAGGTTTAACATGTTAAAAGACTCAATAACGATTGGTTTATTAGGAGGCCTAATCGGAACTATTTTTATGGACATATCCAATTTGTTAATATTTAAAGCAGGTAAAACTGAAACCTTATATGCATATATAGCAGGTGGATTGTTTGTTGCTCCTTTTAGAACGAAACAAAAAAAGAATTATATTTTAGGTGAATTAGCACACTTTATGATTGGTTCAGTGTGGGGAATTCCGACGATCTATATACTTAAGAAAACTGGAAAAGATCATCATTTAACTAAAGGCATTTTCATATCAATACTTTCGCTTGGTAGTCTTATAGGTGGAATAAAATTTGGCATACTAAAAAAATTTAGATTAACAAAGACATATTATTCGGCATTATGGAACCATTTAGTTTATGGATTAGTTTCCACGCAAGCTATGGTTTGGCTGGCAGATCCAATAGTTTTTGAATCCTCAAACAATAAGACTGAAGACTTTAAACGATCTAAATGTGACTATAATTCTCTAGAAATAATGGACTCTAGCCATAATCTTGAAACATCGTATCAACATTAAATGGATTCCTTAGGTTATCTACTATTTATTATTAAACCTCTCGCCTCCTTAGCTGGAGAGTCTTAGCAGGAACAAAAGAAAACCTCAGGAAATTATGTATTCTCCTAAGGTTGAGGTTTCATGTTATGCACTTCTAATATTTAGTATATCACTAATAACCGACTTACTACAGATCATTCCCAAAAAATGTTGTTGAGCAAAGCTTTCGCCTAACTCAGTGTTAGGTAATGGTCGTTATAGAGACCTTCGGCTGCCACCGTTCCCATGCCGGATATACTGTTTATGGGCGGCGCCCTTGAGCCCTCCTCCTCAAGCAGGAACTTTGTGGCATGGGATTTGTATAAATCAGCCACGCCGTCCTTGAGCATAGCAATTACCGCCCCGACGACCTGATCGTTGATGCGGGAATTATTACGCATATGCGTAATTTCAGTGTTATCTTTCATCGTTCTTGCCAGATCGACTGGTGCAGCTACTTCAACCGTCGTTGTATCTTCACCAATTTTTTGCTATAGTATTTTTCTTTTGAACCCTGTTGTTTCTCAGGTTAAGGTGAACGAGTTTACTCAAGCTTAATCGACGAAACAATATCCAGCTTCGAGGATTTTAAGGCCGGGCTGATTGAGGCTATCAACATTAAGGCCATACCGGCCAAAACGTAAACTATATATGAAGCCAACGGGAAATGGATGTCCTTTGATTGATTGGTTCCAGCCAAAATAACAATCATCAATGTTCCGGTAACAACCCCGACAAAGCCTCCGATCGCTCCACCTGAAAGTGCTTCAATAAAAATCATCTTAACCGTTTGAACCTTACTCATGCCCATGGACCGGAAAACGGCCAGGGAACGCTTGCGTACGAGAAAGCTGATCAGAAGATTGTTCAATACTCCAAAAATCCCGATAATAATGGCCAAAATCGAAAAACCTGACATCAGTGTCGTCACTTGCTGATTGGAACTCATATATTCTTCCTGAAGTTTGTCTTTCGTCTGTAAGTAGGGCTTAAGCCTTATAAATTCCGTTTCAATTTCCTTAAGCACATCCTCAGGGTTTTGGGATGTCTTGATGAAAATACCAGAATAATACTGATACTGCATATCTGCCTTAAGAAATCTTTGCGAGACTAAACCATAGTTTTTACTATTGGCAAAATCATTAAAGAAACCAATTACCTTGTAATCCTTTTCACCACTGTTCAGTTTAAGCTTGATCAGATCCCCTTCGTTTATAGCCAGCCTTTCCTTTAAAGTATGGGTGAGTAAAATATTACGTCCTTCATCAAGTCGTTCAAACTCAGCTTGAATATCACCATCGCTATCAATGTTCCAGAAATCTAAAATCTTGCTTTTATCAACTCCTTTGATGCGGGATATCCTCTCATCTTTATCGGCAATTTCTACTCCGTAAGCCTCGTAATCTCCATAGACTTCTTTCACTCCGTCAATACTAAGCAGCCTGTTTTCGAGATTTCTATCGGCTTTTCCGGTATACATTTCAATATCATATAAAGTATTCTTGAACTCATCTGTAATGCTAATGACATTATCATAGCTGGCGGTATTGATCAAAAGCAAGCAGGCTATCCCTATGGCGAGCATGGATATGTTGTTGATGATATTCTGATTCTCTCTTAAATTCTTGGCAGCAAGAATCCCTATATTCCCAAAAACATACACATATACGGTTTCAAAGAGCCTGACAAACACCGCAGTAATATTGGGTACAAGCATTACGATGGCTGTAAGGATAAGAATCATCCCTACACTACCCAAAATAGGCCTTAACTCATCCGAATCAATTAAGGAAAATGCCAAAGCAATGATCATAAAGACTATGCCTAGTATCGGCCGTAGCCTTCTTCGTTTAGTATTCTTTTGTACAGAGTTTAAAACGATGTCCTTGATCGGAATTCTCGAGACTTTTAAGATAGGGATGATCGAGCTCACCAAGCAAAGGATGACCGCCATCAAGAAAGCGAGTACAAAATTCGCCCCCGAAAACTGAATCGTCGCCTTGAATTCCATTCCGTCCGATCCATTGGCCATTTTACTTAGGGCAAACGACATGAGATATAAAATTCCTACCCCTACACCACATCCTAACAGTCCACCGATGATACCGTATAAGACACTTTCTCCTAATAACAAATAGTTTGTCATGCGTTTGGTAGCACCGATACTTCTAAAAGTCCCTATGATCGGCAGCTTTTCTGTCGTAATCACCTTAAAGGAAGAGTAAATAATGAAGATGCTCATAAAGAAAACGATCGATGATAACATTAGAAATAGCGCCGATATCATAGACGTTTCGCGTTTTATTTCCTCAAGGGGAAAAAGTTCAAACACCTTGTAGTTCTTATAGTCATTGGACAACAACTCAATCATTGCTTGTTTGTCTTCAGGGTTAAGCAGCTTGATATAGATTGCCCCTACCTTGCCGCGCGCATTGCTAAAGGAACTTAAACTATCCCGCGGTACCACGGCAGCGATTGATTTTGATTTTGCCTTGAAAAATCCTGTTGAAGAACCTATTCCACTTATTTTAAATCGTTGTCTGGATGTTTTTTGACCTTGTACTAATTCCAAATCCAGACTGTCCCCTACCTTCAACTGATACTTTTCTGCGGCTGATTGGCCAATGACGATTTTTCTGCCCTCAAAAGGGTATAGGTTATCCTGCTGGTCAATCGTGAATGGGTTCATTTTTTGAAGCTCTTCAAGCGCTGCTCCTGTCAAGTTAATACTGACTTCTTCTTTCCTGTTGGGTTTATAAACGGCATTTTCCTGAATCTCACCCAGGATATATTCCGTCCGGTCTTGATAACGCTCTGCTTTATCCAGATAGAAAAACGGAGAAGAGGATTTTTCAGTAGGAACGACCGTAATATCTGCATTACCAACAGAGTCTTGAATCCCTTTGATAATCATTTGCTCTAGACTCCCAGAAATAGCGATCGAAGCAAAAAATACCCCCGAGGATAGAACGATTGCTAAGATGATTAGAAACGTCCGTAACTTTTTTTCACAAATACTTTTAAAGATGAACTTGGTGATCATGCCCAATCTTATCACTCCTAAAGTAACTCCCAGGTTATAACGATCAAAAGCTGCTCTAACTCTACTTTTTACTTACAAAATCTATTTTTACATCGACGTTGAATTCTGGAAGCAGAAAGCTATCTGGATTTTCAATCGATATTCGGACGGGGATGATCGTTTCATTGTTCTTCAGTACCGCTTTCTCGGCAATGGACATAACTTTCCCTTGGTAGGTCCGGGTTTTATCTGCTTGAGGGTTTATAATAACGTCTGCTCCGATCCTGACATCCTTAATAAATTCTTCAGCCACATCTGCCTCTATCACAAGCTTGTCCTTATTCAGGATACTTAAAAGTTTCTTCCCCTCATCATTGGTTATGATATCTCCCTGAACACAACCAACTTCAGTGACTACCCCACTGGGAACATCGGCAACAATGTCATTCCCGTTTATGTAACTTTTGTTCATCTTTTCCTGCATCCCTTGGAGGTCAAGCTCCTTGGAGGTAACCATGAGGCTCTTTTGATCTATTGAAGTTTTAAGCTGATCCAGCTCTTGTTGGATTTCCTTCCTGGTGTTAGCCTCGGAAAACCTCGCATCTTGGACAGATTTTTCCTTTTCATTGACAGTTTCTTTAAATTCATTGAGTTCACTTTGTGACAAGGCACCCGTCTTATATAATGCTTCTCTAGCCGATAAATCATCTAGCGCTTTACTTAATGATTCCTCTGCATGTTTCTGATCATTAATATATTTTCTGATATCAGGATCGGTGCTTTCATCCAGACTGCGACCTTTGGCTATATAGTCCCTATTTAAGCCGGATAATTCAAGTTGCAAAGTCTTTATTTCAAAGTCCTTGTCTCTGATTTGGGTTAGATAGTTCCGTGAGTCTAAACTTAGCAAAGCATCTCCCCGCTTTACTCTTTGTCCTTCAACAACGTTAACCTTAGTCACTTCTGTTAAAAAATCGATTGTTATATTTTTCACTTCAGTAGACTTAACCGTACCAAAGGCTTCTATGACCTGCTTTGGTTCTACTTTGGCAGTACTTTTATCCTCAGTTTTTTCGGTTTCTTTTCCACACCCTGAGATACTTAACATCAATACCCCGATAAGAACTATCATTAAGATTCTTCTCATGCTTGACATACCTTCCCGTCTTTTAAGTTAATGATTCTTTGACCATAATCTGCTGCTTCCTTGGAGTGTGTAACTTGAACAATGGTTCTTCCTTTTTCCTGATTAATTGCCTTCAGAAGTTCCATAACCTCAGTTCCTGTTTTTGAATCAAGATTTCCGATTGGCTCATCGGCTAAAATAATCTCAGGTTCATTAATTAGGGCCCTGGCAATAGCTACTCTTTGCTGCTGGCCCCCGGATAGCTCCTTCGGCGTATGGTTTCTTCTATCTGTTAGACCCACAATCGTTAAAATGTCATGGAGTTCGTCCTTGTAATTTTTAACATTTTTCCCGTCAAGAAGTACAGGGAGTAAAATATTCTCTTCTACACTCAAATTTGGGATGAGATTATAAAATTGAAAGACAAAACCTATCTCTTTTCTACGCATGGAGCTTTCTTCTTTATCCTTCATTTTGGAAATTTCATGACCATTTACTCTGATGCAGCCGGAGGTTGGTTTATCAAGCCCACCGATTAAGTATAAAAGAGTACTTTTCCCTGAACCTGATGGTCCCATAATCGAGACAAACTCACCCTTGTGAATAAGTACATTAATATCCCTTAAAACCTCCACATCGACTGTCCCTAGTTTATAGGCCTTCCATAAATCGACTGTTTCGATAACTGATTCCATATTCGCACCTCAACTATTATAAGTTAGAAATAGGAAGCCCACTCTTATTGATTTCTTAATGCACTAAATAAGAGTGAAACCAAACTGTATATTTATATTGACGCAGAATCTTGGTTAGATACTTCATATTTTTTAAAATTCGATATTTTTCTAGATATATTTTATCTTAATACTCTTGATTATTTCTTAACAAGATATTAATAAAGTATTAATTGTTCCTTAGAAACCGTAGATCTTCACTACGTCCTGCCCACCAAGCGCTATAACTTCGTTAATCTTTGAATGATTGCAGGATAAAAACTCCTCCAGAGCATAAGGCAGATTTTATCTTGGTCATGGAGGATAACACGGTGGAAATTCATCGTGTGCTTCACAGCAAACAGGATTTCCACGGCTTCTTGTGAGCCGATCGGTCCATAATTTGCTTGCCCTTTGCTGATCACCAGATCAGCTTTTTTGTACTAGGCAGAAAGTATAACCTTTCATTCCATACTTTCTGGAAGCATAAGTGCAACTAAGGTGGCCGCCTCGCTAAGGCTTGCAGGAATGCTAATCCGTGCGAAGACAGTGTCTTCGTGGGCGCCAGCCAAGTTTTCTTTATAGGCCTGGATAGGTTCCTCCGAAATACACACAAATTATTGGATATTCTTTCAAAAAGATGACCCCAAATGCAATTTTCATTCGGGGTCATCTGCTGTATTGCTAAACTTAGGATAAATACTGCTGGTTGTGACAAATTTTTACGCTTAAATTCGGATGTCATTCAATACGGAAGTTAATTTCCATGCCACACAAATTATTGCAGTAATAAGAATGGTTAGAATGTACGGATACAAGATGAAAGGGGATTTATTGTCTATAATGTTCATAACATTATGTTAATTATCGATGTGTCCTAACGCATTTATTATCCTCTAAGTGTCGGGAATTCGATTATGCAACGATGGACTGCTATCATTATTCGAAATAGACATTCCTTTTGACTATTTCTGGGTTTCCTTCAATCTCAAAGGAATTTTCACCAGTCTTTATCATATTTACATTTTCCTTATGATCTTGCCCATATATCCGTTTGACCAACTTAATTCCAGGAATAATATTTTTCTCTTGCATTACTAGAATCCCAAAGCTGGTTGTAGCACCTCCATTTGTTCTATATGCAACAATATCAGAATTATCCAAGCTCAAATTCTTAATTTGCTCAAAACCAATTGGTGCAATCATAATTGGCATCAATAATATTCCTAGTATACAAGGGATTACCCATATGAGTGTATTTAAAATCTTAGCAACCAGACTTCTAAAGAAAAAACCTTTTATCATTAGAACGGTTGGTATAAGTAAAACAAAAATCGTAAATACACTATTTAACAGTCGGCTATCAAATCTTATTACTGGGTAAAGAAAGTTGAATATTGCGATTATGTAGAGCGCTATTAACAATATATATTGAAAGCCTTTATAGAGAGATATTTTCAATAAGTTCTCTCCTTTCTCATGTGACCTAATAATATTGTTCAGTGTCATATAACGTTGGGAAGCCCCCTTTAGGTCAATTCTTACGCAGTATAAGAATGATGTTCATTAGTCTCTTTAGTTAGGAACTAATACCCAAATAACAATGAAGATAACGACAGCCATTATTCTGTTAATTATTAAATACAGTTCACTCGGCTCGGCATTTTTAAATTTCCAGCCTTCAGAAATCATCCATGTAATTCTAGGATTTATTATGGTAATAAGTAGAAATATACTTGCAATCATTTTTATAAATCCAGGCACTTCAAATCCCTCCCCACTTTTTCATTCCTTAGTACCCAACTGATACTCAAAATCCTACAACATTAAGAATACTACGACAATATTTCTTTAACTATTCTTCTTTTTAAGAAATACCAGGTCGATAAAAGATACCCCAAAGGCAAGACTTACAGATGAATAAAGAACTTTAGTAGAATTCAATTTTGATGTTTTGAAAAAATAATCGGACATAAATACTAAAAGAAATAATGAAACACTATATAAAAATGATAATCTTACAAATTTAAATATTCTTATCCTTAATTCAACCCATTTCAACTCTTTCATACGCAAAATAATAATACTAAGAAAATAAAAAGCTAGTAAAAAAAGAAAGATACAATAGCCTATCAAAAATCTAACCGCAAATACGTTTTTGGCATTTTTGTAAATAATAAACATTGTAATTATTAATCCGATAACGCCCATTGCATAAAGAATTTTATTTAAGTTAAACAGTCCATACCCCTCCTTGATTCAAGCAAAAAATTACGCACTAATTAACCTCTACTTGTCGAGTAAGTCAGGAGCCTCTCGGCTCCCTTCTCCTCTAAGAACCGTACTTGTTCCTTTCAAAACATACGGCTCAAGCCATCCTTTATCTCAAAT
>NZ_AGAF01000110.1 GCF_000224515.1 Desulfosporosinus sp. OT
TCTTGGCAACGCTTGACGGTTTTGCCATTTCTAATGTTACAACTATCCAGGAGAACCTCAAAAGAGTCTTTCACCTAAGCGAAAGACTCTTTTAGGATTTTCAACTTTGTTGAATCTTGAAAGGTGTGGACTCTGAGGGAGCTTCCAGAGGAAGCTCCCTCAGGCGTCAATGGGGACTTGTCCCAAAGATAGATCGAGCTAA
>NZ_AGAF01000109.1 GCF_000224515.1 Desulfosporosinus sp. OT
TTTAGTAGTTGTGTGCAAAACAAAGGAACAAGCTATGTCTATGTATGAAAGACTTGAACCATACCTCACCCAAAGAGGATTGACACTTGCAGAGGATAAGACAAAAGTTATGAATATCAGTGAAGGATTCGATTTTCTTGGATTTAATCTAAGACAATATAATACCAACAACGGTATACATCTATTCATAAAACCATCCAAAGCAAGCGTGAAAAAGGCAAGGGAAACAATAAAGAATGTGTTCATGCAACTTAAGGGAAAGCCTGTAGGAGACTTAATTGCAACTTTAAACCCGATAATACGGGGTATTGGAAACTACTGGTCAAGCCAGGTTGCAAAGAAGATATTTGGCCAAATTGACAGTTATATATGGATTAAACTAAGGAAACACCTAAAAGTTTTGCACCCAAATAAGTCGTTTAAATGGATTTACACAAGGTACTTTAGACCAGATTATACGGGTGTGAGTAAAGATAGGTGGATATTAACAGACCCTCATGAGCACAAGACTCAATTATTTAAAATGAGCTGGATACCAATAGTAAGGCATAACGTGGTCATGTATAGAAATAGTCCTG
>NZ_AGAF01000108.1 GCF_000224515.1 Desulfosporosinus sp. OT
GCCGGAGCTTATGAGTCGATATGGATTTAGGGTCAAGGCCAGATGCAATAATATATTTTTAACAACATTTTGAATAGCTTTGGTTGTCATCCGCCTGTTGTTTCTTGAAATGAATAATGCATTGGTAGGTATATCAATGGATTTTCATATTTGAATCCATTTATTAATCGATTTTTTGGCCGCTGGAGTCAAATAGATTCTACGTTCCTTATTCCCTTTGCCAACGACACTAATAACTTCATTATCTACTTGGTCGATATTTAAGCTTGCTAATTCGGATAAACGTAAAGCACAGTTCAGAAAAATGGTTATTATGCCATGATCGCGTGGAGACTCCTCGCATTGAATTAGAAGTCTAACTGATTCTTCTAGACTTAAGTATTTTGGTATTCTTTTAGGGAGTTTTGGGGTTTCCAATTCTTCAGCAATATTGTTATCAATGAGATGAGCCTTTGTTTTGAGATACTTCCAAAATTGACGGATAGATACGATTTTTCTTGCTCTAGTGCCAGGCGAAGCGTGTAGTTCAGTTTGACAATATGCAATGAATGTAAACATATCGTTAAGAGTTATCGTTTTTATGAATTCCAAGTCAACCTCTACAGAGAAATTGGGCTTTTTCATTACCCATAAGCATTTTTAAGTTATATTCAAAAACCATGCTTTGACATCGTCTAAAGCATGGTAATTATTTAAACTAATATAAATCTGCTAAGTTGATTTTTTTAGCTCATCTATTTATTGAATTCATTAACTGGAAGAAGTATTCAGGTTTGTGAGTCTTATTTAGGTTATACCATGAATGTAATGTATCTGGTGAAAATACATCTAATTTTTTCAGTACTTCCATCGCAAATTCCAGAGGAGCTACTCCTGATGCAGTAACCAAATTCTCACCAGATACCGCAGGTCCCATCTCATAAAATTTTTCTCCTTTATAATTAGGACAAACCATTTTAATATACTCTAAGTTATTGCTTGTATGCTTTCTAGAATCTAGGTATCCCATATTCGCAAGGGCCTCAGTTGCACCACAAATTGCAGCAACAATAGTGCCGAGCTTTAAGGCTTCGCCAATTTTTTTCATGATTGGTTGATGAATAACTTCTCCCCAAGTATTCCCTCCAGGCAAAACTAAAAGATCTTTACTCTCAAGAGTACACTCATCAAGGGAAATATCTGGTTTTATGCTCAGTCCCCCCATCGTAGTAATAATTTCTTTATTAGCTCCTACTGTAACTACTTTTAAAGGTGCTATATCTTTTTTGAAATATCTTCCTGTGTTTAATTCTGCAATTAAATATCCATATTCCCAGTCTGACATTGTGTTAAATACATATAGATAAACTTTTTTTGTTTGCATCCAATAACACTCCCAATCACAATTGATATAGCCAATTATAATATAACTTCCCTGACAGCTAACGTCAGGGAAGTTATCATACTTGATGAAATTTTATTAATTCCGACAGAACTTCAATAAGTCTTTTCTTTAGACTTAATGGCTCAATAACTTGAATAGATTTACCGTACGGTAAAAGTAAATAAGGTACATATGTATGTATCATATCCTTTTCAAGAAGAAATACTGCTTGATTTGAAGTCCGTTCTTGTAAATAATGTCCTAAAAACCAATGTTGGCAAATATCTCCCAACGTCCTTGTATTCCCATTAATAACTAAAGAAGTAATCCCTTCCTTATCTTCTATAGTAGGAAGGAGGTTTTTCATAAAAAAGTCACGTGCTGAAAAATTTTCTGGCCGGTTAAACTTATTTTCGGTTAGCATTAGACTTTCAATTCGATCTACTCTAAAACTACGGATATCATTCCTAAGATGACAAAATCCAATCACATACCACTTATTATTCCAATAGATAATTCTGTACGGATCGACCAATCTATAATTTAATTGCTTTTCGCCACTTTTATGGTAAAGAATTTTTACTGAGTACCCGTCAGCTACGGCCTGCTCCAACTCCTTCAAAAAAGGTTCCATAGAGAGTGAACTTAATCGACTTATTACTTCAAGACTAGTTAAATGTTGGTTTATCTTTGTTTCCTGCTCTTGATTTGAGTATTTACTTAGTTTTGAAATGGCCCTATTTAGTGCTTCACCTCCATAATATCCGGCTTCTTCTGCAAAAACAGCAGCGTGAAATAGTGAAGTTTGCTCCTCAAAATCAAAAAAAAGAGGAGCCTCAATAAAATTGTTCAATAAAGTGTATCCACCGTTATGTCCTGGTTCTGAAATAATAGGTACGCCACTTGTTGAAATTGTATCAATATAACGATACACAGTCCTTATATTCATCTCTAACTTTTCTGAAATTTGTTTTGCAGTAATTTTTTCACCTGAACGAAGCATCCATAGAATTGCTAACATATTGTCAATTTTAGGCATATAATTCCACCTCTATATGGAATTTATTTTCTATTATATATTTCCGATTTTTGGTATAACTCATCAACTGTTCCTTTCCGATAGTTTTCTATATAATGAGGCCCTAGACACATTTGTAATTTCACAAATTTGATTTACAGTCATATCTCCCTCTTTATAAAGCTTTACTGCATAATTCATTCCTGCATGATTTTTATGGTACTTCTTTAACCGACCTTTAAACTTTCCTTCTTTCTTAGCCAGTTCAATCCCTTCACGCTGCCGCATACGGATAAGATCACGTTCTAATTGGTTTACACCCGCCATAACCGTAATTAAGAATTGGCTGTAGGGATTATCTTCTGATAAATCTAGCCATGTATCTTTTAAGGATTTTAAATTTGCCTTTTTACTCCGTATGTTATCGATTAATTCAAATAAATCTTGTGTACTACGAGTAATCCTAGTTAAGTCCGTAACATAAATGATGTCACCTTCTTGTATATCCTCTAACATTTTTTGAAGTTGCTCACGATCTTTTGTTGTTCCGGAAACTTTTTCTTCAAAAATAATATCCATTCCGATTTCGTTCAGTTGCTGAAATTGCCTTGAAGGATTTTGGCTAGTTGAACTGACAGTATATAACCGATTTTTCGCAAAATATCACCTCATTTTTGAGACAAGTCTTATGAGACGCTCTTAACTATGATTTAATCAGTCTCCTACACTTGTATCAATAGAGTACACTCTATTGATATATAATTGGAAGTAATAAATTGAAAAATTACAGAAATGGGATGATTAGCGAGTATCCAAAACTAGAAGCTATTTTACGTGGACAAATAAATACAAAGGTCATTGGAGAAAATTATGAGGATGTTTTACGATTAGCCCATTCAATAAGAGAAGGAACAGTCTCAGCATCCCTTATTATGGGGAAATTAGGTTCTTATGCAAGACAGAACAGTTTAGCTACAGCCTTACGCGAAATGGGCCGAATAGAAAAAACAATCTTTATTCTTAATTACATTTCAGATGAATCGCTAAGAAGAAAAATACAAAAAGGATTGAATAAAGGAGAAGCCACACCAAGTCTAATTATTTAGACTTATGGAATTATTATAATGCTTATTTTGATATAAAAAGTTATGATGAGGGGATTTTATACAAAGGTATTAAACCTATAGGTAGTAGTGAAATTAAGGTTAGCAGTTGAAAATCATTTTTTCGAAGTGATAATCTACCCGGAAGTGATCGTTAGGGGACAGCACGCTTTTTTCCTGCTACCCCTCTCCCATACCTTGCAATCCCCGTCAAAAAAGCTATAATTAGAAATAGGTGGAAATTAAAAAGTCGCCGTGACCTGAAAGTGTTGGCGCACTTCCAGGCACGCGCAGGTGTATAGGCACCTACACGTAACAGACTGTCCACGACGACATTTTTATTATACAATGTTGCCCGTTTATGCACAAGCAAGGTGCCTGTGCTCCGGTGTAGCGATTGTAATGGAACGTCGTCAGAAAGCAGACTGTGCGGTTTCACGCAGCAGGAGATCAACCTATTCCTGACCCAGGCAGCGGAAAAGAACGTTAATTGGGTTCAGGTATTTAGGATTCAGCAAATAACGAAGCATAGCGCATGTGTAGGGTAAAAAACCTCGCATGCGCTTTTTAATTTCCCCTATAAAAGCAGACGGCAGGCCCGGGTCACAACCCTGAGCCTTGCCGCTGCTTGAAATAGGGGGAGTAGATTGGATGTTGGACTATAGAAAGATGTGTTTTCAGCTGGCGGCTAAAGTAGCTGATGCCATGGATATCCTTTTAAAAGCACTGCAGGAGGGAGAAGCAGAATTCATGGAGGGGGAGCCGTTTCCGGGGTTCAAAGTTGTAGCCATTAAAGATGAACACCGTGATCCTGAATAGGGAAAGAGGATCACGCCTTGCGTTTATAGGCAATAAGTGTCAGCGGAATGAATACAAGGAGTAACGCCAAAGTACCTGATAATGCGAACCAAAAATCCGCGCCGATGGTGCCATAGGTCAACAACTGCCGAACCACTGTTACGACATGGGACAGGGGGTTGATATGCAGGACAAAATATTGCAGTCGGCCCGGCATGGTTTCCGCCGGAACAAAAGCGTTGGACAGGAATACTAAGGGGAACATTACGACGACACCAATGGCAGAGGCTGTTGAAATAGTCTTGGTGCACAGACTAATGAAGGCAAACACCCAGCTCAGACACCAAGCAACGAACATCACGAAAAGGATGCTGAAAATCACTGCGGAAATGCCTGCTTCGGGCCGGTAACCGAGAAGATATCCTGTCGTAAAAACTGTAATTCCTCCCATGACGTAGCGCACAAGGTCGGCAGTCAAACTCCCCGCCAAGGGAGCAATCCGCGCAATAGGCATTGATTTGAAACGGCTGGTTGTGCCTTTGTCAACATCCTCCCGCAGTTTACTGCCCGCGGTGGTGCAATTGGTGAAGGATGACATCAGCAAAACGCCGGGGATAACAATGGGCAGATAGTTGGAGATGTTGCCTGCAATCGCTCCTCCGAATAAAAAGGTGAAAAGTAAGGTGAACATAACCGGTAAGACCACGAAATCCACAAATATTTCGGGATTATGAAACATTTTTAAGAGCGCCCGATAGGCGAGGGTGCCTGAATTTCTGATTGCGCGGCCAACTCCGACGCGATTTTTTAGGTTGCGCTGGTTGGCGGGCAGGATGGTGGTATTCGGCATATTAATTTTCCTCCTTTTTAGCTTGGGAACTCTCACCGGTCAGGGCGAAGAACACCTCATCAAGGGTAGGCTGCAGGATGCTTACCCCGGACAGCGCGATTCCGGCATCTTTCAGTGACGTCAGTACATCCGTCAGTTTGTCGGGGTTATTCATGGGCGCAATCAATTCAGATGCTTCCGCAAGATGAACCTTCGCTTTGAGTATGCCCCTGATGATCTGCGCTGCGTTGGCGGTGTGATCCGCGTCTTTGACGGTTAAGCGCAAGGAACTGCTGCCCACGGAGCGTTTCAATCCCTCCGGGGTATCGTTGGCAACCACTCGTCCCTTGTCGATGACCACAATGTTGTCGGCCAGCTGGTCGGCCTCATCAAGATACTGGGTGGTCAGCAATACCGTCGAGCCGCCTTTGACCAGCTTGCGTATGGTCTGCCACATCTGGGTCCGGGTTCTGGGGTCAAGACCGGTTGTCGGCTCGTCAAGGAAGATCAGCGGCGGCTGGGAAATCAGACTTACCGCCAGGTCAAGCCTGCGCCGCATACCGCCGGAAAACTTGGACAATGAGCGGCTGGCCACATCGCTAAGCCCAAACTCTGCCAAGAGTTCATTCCCTATTCGCCTAGCATCTTGGCGGGAATATCCATATAGCCTGCCGAAAATCATCAGGTTCTCCAAAGCCGTCAGATCTTCATCGATAGAGGCGAATTGCCCTGTCAGCCCAATCAGTTGCCGGACAATTTGAGTTTCGCTCAGCACATCATAGCCGAATATTTTCACATTCCCCGCATCCGGTTTGGACAAGGTGGCAAGCATATTGATTGTCGTCGTTTTTCCTGCACCGTTGGGACCCAGTACACCACAGATGCTGCCTGTGGGGATACTCAGACTCACTCCGTCAACAGCCCTGTTATCCCCAAAGGTCTTTACCAAACCGTGAGCTTCAACCGCTAAAATTGAGTTATTCTTCAGCCTTGTGTTTGTCATAAAAAATACCCTCCGTTTCCTTTACAGCTTTATGGTAAGCTTGCAAAATAAACGGAGGGTAAACGGAATATAAACAAATATAAACTCAAAGGGTGACGATCAAGGTTGTGCCTTTTCCTGGCTCGCTTTCTACACTCACTATCCCGCCGTGCAGCTCCACAATTTTTTTGACAAGGGACAGCCCCAGACCATTGCCGCCCAGGGAGCGGTCCCGGGATTTATCCACTTTGTAGAAGCGCTCAAAGATATGGAGCTGATCCTCCGGGGAGATACCCATGCCGTTGTCGGCAATAGTGCAGATGGTTTTCCCGCCCTTTGCGGCAAGGGTAATCTGAATCCTGCCACCCTCCGGCGTAAATTTGATGGCGTTGTGCAGGAGATTAATCCAGACTTGGGAAAGAAGTTCCTCGTCAGCGGAAACCATCACTTTGTCCAGATCCGCTGTTATGGAGATGTTTTTCTGCGACCATTGGGGGTCCAGTAGAATCACTGCGCTTTGCAGTTGCTTATCTAAGCGGAATTGACGGGCGGCAAGGGGGATGACGCCGGAATCCAGTGAGGAAAGTTTCAGTAAATTTGAACTTAACTTTGACAGGCGGGCGCTTTCAGCTTTGATAATCTCCAGGTAATGCTTTCTCTGCTCAGGCATAAGGGCGTTATTTTCCAAAAGCGCCGCATAGCCGCCGATGGATGTGAGGGGGGATTGTATTTCATGAGAAACGTTGGAAACAAAATCCTGCCGCAAGGTTTCCAGGGTGCCAAGGGCTTGCGCCATGGTATTGATGCTCTCAACAAGTTCACTGTGATCCCTGAAGTCTCGTGGGTCGAGGAATACGCTGAAATCCCCATGGGCAATTCGACTCATGGCGTGGGAGGCAACCTTAAAAAAGCTGTCCTGCAGCCAGCCGTGGTCTTTTCCTTGCTGAGCACGCCGGAGGATATAGAAAAACAGAAAAAATTCCAATGCTAACACAGCAAGAGATAGGAGTCCGTAAAGTACATAGGCGGCCGGCTCCGGCGGCCGGCCGATTATTGTGTAAATCATCATTGTCAGATAATACCCCGCCGTGAACCCTGCGATAATGATGAACAGGCACCAAAGCAGCCAGCTAAGTGTTTGCGGCCATTTTTGTTTTTTCATAGGGTCGCCTCTAAGCGATAGCCAATTCCGCGGATGGCGGTGATTTTGAAACCGTATTGTTCCGCCGGGAATCTCTCGCGCAGACGATTGATGTGAACGTCCAATGTCCGCTCGTTTCCCTCAAAATCACTGCCCCATATGTCCTCGATGAAACTATCCCGTGGGATGATTTTACCTTGGGAGCGGGCGAGTTTGTAAAGAACCTCAAACTCTTTCAGGGGAATATCCTCCCTGCGCTGGCTGCCCAGATAAATGGTATGGCTGCTGTTATCAACCGTCAGCTTTCCGATACTCAAAGCCTCGGAAGCAGGGACTTTATACCGCCGGAGCAGCGCTTTCACTCGGATAATCAGCTCTGCCGGTTCAAAGGGCTTGGTGAGGTAATCGTCTGTCCCAAGTTCATAACCTTTTACTTTTTGACTTATATCCTCCAGGGCTGTTAACATGAGTATGGGCATGTCCTCATAATATTGGCGAAGTTTCCGGCACAATTCAAAGCCGTCCATATTCGGCATCAGAAGGTCAATGACACAAAGGTCAGGGCTTGTGTCTGTCATTTTGCGCAGTGCGTCCCGCCCGTCGGAGGCTTCAAAGGTGATAAAGCCCTCGTTTTTGAGGACTGTGCTGACAAGTTCGCAGATATAGGGGTCATCATCAACAATCAGGATGGTATTCATGCCAACACCTCCGTTCTCAAATAGTTGATTTTATTTTAACACGTAAATATAAACGGAGGATAAACTGAGACCTTCTCGGCGCTGTGCTCACCCCGGCTTAGAAAATCATTGGGGTATAGAGAACTGTGAAGTTGAGTGTTGTTCTGAGTGAAAAACATTTATCAGATATAGATTTTCATAAGAAAAGAAAAAGTGGATAAATGTGTAAATAATTCGGATGAGGTGTTAAGGCGAGCATATGATGAATAAAATTTTGGTTGTTGAAGATGAAGATATTTTGCGCGAAGTGATAATAGATTATTTGACCGAGGATGGATATCAGGTATTAGAGGCGGCAGATGGAGAGAAAGCTTTAGAGCTGTTTCAATCAAATTTAGTTGATTTAGTAATACTTGACATTGTTCTGCCGAAGCTTGACGGCTGGTCCGTATGCCGCAGGATACGAAAAAGCTCCGCTATTCCCATAATCATTTTGACCGCTCTTTCAGATGAGGATGACTCTCTTCTGGGATATGAGCTGGGAGCGGATGATTATCTGATCAAACCATACAGTCCTCGTATTTTAATGGCAAAAGTGAAACGCTTTCTTGAAAAATACTCAGGTACTATAGATGGAATGCCAATATCATCTGGCGGTATTGTCATAAATATGGGCTCAAGACTTGTTTATGCAGATGGCAATATAATTAATTTGACACATACAGAATTTGAAATCCTGGCTTACTTAATGCAAAATAAAGGGAATGTAATTACCAGAGAGCAGCTGATCGCTAAAGTATGGGGTTATGATTTTTATGGTGATGAAAAGACAGTGAACAGCCATATTAGAAACCTGCGTGCTAAGTTGGGTAGTAAAGGCAACTGCATTGTTACGGTTATCCGTTCGGGATATAGATTCGAAGAGGAACAGCTATGAAAAAAAGTATTGTTTTTAAATGGTTTATGTTAACAGCTCTAATATTCTCCACGATGTTTTTATTTATCGGGATCGCGCAAAATTACTTTTTTGAGAAGTATTACATTAATGAGAAATCAGAGACTCTCCAAAGGTATATGAACAAGTATTCTGATATGGCAGGGAAAAAAGGAGCGGAAGCCGCATCGGTCGAACTCTATAAGAATAACCATATCTGGATAACAAAACTGGATGAATACGGACGTATCAGTGATGCAGAAAGTTACTATATTGACGTAAAATTGAAGAATGAATCACAGGATATTTGGCGAATTCCAATGTACTCCTTTGAAGGAGAATTTTCATCTGATGTGCTCTCCTTGTTAAAAGTAGGGGATGAGGTGATCATTGATACCGTTAATATAGCAGATGAAAGGATACCTTATCAGATACAGACTGGCTCAATGGGAGTCGTAAATTTAAGCATTGCCAATAAGCTGCATGGCTCCCATGCCGATAAAGCATACAGTCACCTTGAAACCGGTCTGTACAGGGGAACGATAACGAAAACCGTATTTCCTGAACGAACTGAGTATATACCGTTTCCTTACCAGGAACGTTATTTTTTGGAGCAGGTAAAGGTATTTCAGGCAGGTCTGCTGGCAGATAATAGGAAACCTCTTCAGAGTACGGAAGAACTTAGTAAGGAGGAAAATTTTTCGGAATATAAGGTAATCATAAAACCGGTTATTGAAGAAGGGGTAACAAGATATATTTTTGCCATGACCTCTCTTCAGCCGGTAGATGAGGCAATAGCGGTCATACGGCAATTCTATCCTTACTTTTTTGGATTCACCTTGCTGTGTATTGTATTTTTGGCATTTATTTTTTCTAAGTGGCTGGCGAAACCGTTGATATCCATCAACCAGATCACAGGAAAAATAGCAAAGATGGATTTTACGGAAAAGCTGCCCGTGGGTTCTGAAGATGAAATTGGTCAGTTATCCAGAAATATCAATTACCTGTCGAACCAGATAGAAGTGTATATTAATCAGTTGAAACAGGATCTTGATAAAGAGAAGCAACTGGAAAATACGCGGAAGGAATTTATTGCTGGGGTGTCTCATGAGCTGAAAACCCCTCTTGCTGTTATGAAAAGTTGTCTGTCTATTTTAAAAGACGGAATTGCGGCTGAAAAAAGGGACCATTACTTTCAGGCGATGGAAGACGAAATACAGCGGACAGACTTGCTTGTTGTCAATATGCTGGATCTGGCTAAGTTTGAATCCGGTACCTATAAGCCTGAAATGGCTCCTTTTGAAATAGACAAAGTGATTACCGAGGTATATAAGTCGCTTGCCGAGCAAATACAAGTGAAAAGTCTTTCGATTTCATTAAGACTTAGTCCTCAAATGGTAGTGGGGCACAAAGGGTTAATCAGCCGTGTTATGACAAATTTTCTTAGTAATGCAATCCAGCATACGGAGAGTGGACATGCGATTGTAATTGCCGTAAAAAGCAATGAGCAAACAGCAGAAATCAGCGTAGAAAATCAGGGGAATTCGATATCAGAGGAAGACATGAAATCGATATGGAATCAATTCTACCGTGTTGAGGCGAGGTCATCCAAATCGGGTACGGGTCTTGGGCTTTCCATATCCAAGGAAATACTGGAACTTCATCATGCATCTTATGGTGTGGAAAATACAAAAGATGGCGTCCGGTTTTTCTTTATACTGCCTGTACAGTCATAAAGCAATAGTTGGATCAACTTGATATTTTACCGTCAAAGCAGCCGTGAAGGGTGATATCCTTCATGGCTGCTTTTTTTGTAGGAAGGAAAATAACATCTGGGCTTCATTCCATCTGCACCTGTTCTGCATTTCGCTGCTGTAATATCTAATGTATTAAATATAGAAAAGAGGTATTTATATGAAAAAATTCATGATGTGTTTCCTGATAGGCATTCTTCTGATTGGTACGGCTGCCTGCGGGAATGAAACTGCTGGAAATGAAAAAGCTGGTAAGGATGAAATAGCTGAAAAGGATGTTACAGCTCAGTTTAAGAACAGTGTGTTTATAGGAGATTCCATTACCGAAGGTTTGGCTTTTAATGAAATTCTGCCTAGCGAAAATGTAATGGCTGGGGCGGGAGCTACAGCAGGTTATATCTATGAAGAGTACATGGATGATTTAGCTGGAAAGAAGCCGGATAACGTCTTTATCATGTTAGGATCGGACGACATGCTCATGCCGGTAGATGATCCTAAAGCATCATTTGAAAGTGATTTGACGAAACTGATTAATAAAATAAAGGAAGAAGCGCCCGGCGCAAAAATATATCTCCAATCCATAACACCTGTAACCCAGGAAGCATTAAAACAGTACCCCCGCTATAAAGGAATAGACGAATATAATAAGCTATTAAAGGAACTGGCAGATAAATTATCCGCTAATTATGTTGACATAGGGGCAATAATAAAGGAAAACCCCGATTTGTTTGCCGAAGATGGTGTTCACTTCAAGAAAGAATTTTATCAGCTGTGGCTGAAGAAACTCTCTGAATCACTATAGCGGAGGGTTCTATGGTTTTCAGCAGTTTGTTTTTTACGTTTGCCTTTTTGCCGGTCACAGTAATTCTATATTATTCGTCAGGCGGGTCGTTCACTACGCGAACGGCTCGCCCATGGGTCCTGGGACAGCATTTGAGGAATATTGTCCTGCTTGCTGCAAGCCTGTTTTTCTATGCATGGGGAGAGCCTGCCTATGTAATATTGATGTGCATCTCCATCATGATTAATTATTGCATAGGTTCTTTTTTAGACAAAGATAATACCGGCAGACGAAAGCGGAAGCTTTGGTTAATAATAAGTCTGGTGTTTAACTTTGGCTGTCTCGCATATTTTAAATACTTCGGCATGTTAATAGGCACAATAACATCCGTCAGCGGCTGGAATCTGAATGCAGCAGCGCCAGCACTACCTATCGGGATATCGTTTTATACCTTTCAAGCTCTATCCTATGTGATTGATGTATACAGGGGAAAAATAAAATCACAGAAAAGCCCGATTCTGTTTGCACTTTACATTTCGATGTTCCCGCAGCTGGTAGCCGGGCCGATTGTGAACTATGCAGACATTGAATCACAGTTAGCTGACAGACGCGTGACCCTCCGAAAATTTAACGAGGGGCTTCATCGCTTCCTGTGCGGTCTGGCCAAAAAGGTGCTGCTCGCCAATAATATAGGCCTGCTATGGTCCCAAGTAAAAGCCATGCCCAGTACAGAAATTTCCGTACTCATGGCATGGGGCGGGATCATGGCCTTTACCTTGCAGATTTATTTCGATTTTAGCGGGTACTCAGATATGGCCATCGGATTGGGAAAAATGTTTGGATTCCGTTTCAAGGAAAACTTCAAGTATCCATACATTTCGCAAAGTATCTCAGAATTTTGGCGCAGGTGGCATATCTCCCTTGGATCGTGGTTTAAGGAGTATGTCTATATTCCTCTTGGCGGGAGCCGTGCCGGTAAGTGGAAACTGATACGGAACCTGTTCATCGTATGGTTTCTCACAGGGCTCTGGCATGGCGCAAGCTGGAATTTTGTCATATGGGGGCTTTATTTTGGAACTCTATTATTGATAGAAAAATTGTTTTTGCAGAATAGAATGGCACGATGGCCGAAGGCTTTCCGCTATATATACTCACTGCTGTTTGTTATGATAGGCTGGGTGTTTTTTGAATTCTCGAACCTGACTGATGCGTTGAGTTTTCTGCGGGTCATGTTTGGGTTGGGTGGCACCGCGTTTATTGACAACCAAGCAATTATGAAGTTAAAAACTTGTGTCATCTTATATATTGTTTGTATCAGTGCTGCCTCACCTTGGCCGAAGAAACTAGCATTATCATTTAAGAGAATTCATCCTAATATTTATAAATTGGCAGCAAACGTATATTATTGCGCATTAATGTTTTTTTCAACGGCATATATGGTTGGTTCAACATACAACCCTTTTATATATTTCCGATTTTAACCTGGAGGATTGATATGGGAACAAAAACCAAAAGAAATCTTTCTATCATACTGAATATTTTGTCTGTGTTTCCCCTTTTATTTATACTTGCTATGTTTATATTGCATCTTGCCCTCCCGGACATAACCTTTTCGAAAGAGGAGCGCCGCTATTTAGCACAATGGCCGCCTGTCTTCCATATTGAAGGGATAATAGATGGCAGCTATATGACAAAAGTTGAAACATATTTTTCTGATCAGTTCCCTTTCCGCATTTTTTGGGTTCATATACAGAAAGATTCCGATCAATTTTTATAAAAAAAGTGATCTAGGTATAACAGGAAGTGTTATCTTTTCTATTAGGATCTCTGCTTTACAACCATACAGCCCAGTCCCCATAATCGAAGGTTCCGCTGCCGTGATGCAGCTGCCCTTTGGCTTGGAGCTGCTGGAAAGCATCACGCATCCGGATAAGGATTTCGGGTTGAATGTCTAAAGTATGGTGTGCCGGGAACACACCCTTTACCGGCAGCGCCGAAATCTTCTCCAGGGAAACCAGATACGCTTCCGGATCCGTGGATGGATAGTAGGCAAACAGCGTGTCTTTATAGACCAAGTCGCCGGTAAAAAGATAGCCGCGATCCTTTTCCCAAAAGCACATATGTCCCGGTGAATGTCCGGGAGTATGCAGTACCTGAATGCACCGGCCTCCAATGTTGATTTTGTCGCCGTCCTTCAGTACTCTTGCCGGTGTACCCTGAAAGAATTCATAATTATTGACATTATAGCCTTCCGGCAGCTCACAGCGGTCAACTACCATGCCTTTGATCTGTTCCATGGTTAGAGGGAATTCACCTTTAAGCCAGTTCAGTTCTTCTTTATGAGCGTAAAAATCCGGAAAATATTGGTGACCGCCAATATGATCCCAATGGATGTGGGTAGCAGCTGCGATAACCGGCTTGTCAGTCAGCTTCCTTACTACGTCATAAATATTGCAAATGCCGAGGCCGGTATCAATCAGAAGACTGCGCTCAGAGCCATTCAGAAGATAGCAGTGAGTTTCCTCCCAATGCCGGTATTCGCTGATGATATGTGTATCTGCGTCAATGTGGTCAATAGTAAACCAATCCTTCATCTATCTAACCTCTTTAAATTTTTAGTTATTAATATCATATCAAAGTGGATGAAGGTTTGGAATCTAAAGTGGTCAGAGCCATAAAGCTTGTGGAGCAGTATTGTACTGTGTTTAATATCATGAAATACGGCAGCAA
>NZ_AGAF01000107.1 GCF_000224515.1 Desulfosporosinus sp. OT
ACGTACGTACGTACGTACGTACGTACGTACGTACGTACGTACGTACGTACGTACGTACGTACGTACGCNNTACGTACGTACGTACGTACGTACGTACGTACGTACGTACGTACGTACGTACGTACGTACGTACGTACGTACGTACGTACGTACGTACGTACGTACGTACGTACGTACGTACGTACGTACGTACGTACGTACGTACGTACGTACGTACGTACGTACGTACGTACGTACGTACGTACGTACGTACGTACGTACGTACGTACGTACGTACGTACGTACGTACGTACGTACGTACGTACGTACGTACGTACGTACGTACGTACGTACGTACGTACGTACGTACGTACGTACGTACGTACGTACGTACGTACGTACGTACGTACGTACGTACGTACGTACGTACGTACGTACGTACGTACGTACGTACGTACGTACGTACGTACGTACGTACGTACGTACGTACGTACGTACGTACGTACGTACGTACGTACGTACGTACGTACGTACGTACGTACGTACGTACGTACGTACGTACGTACGTACGTACGTACGTACGTACGTACGTACGTACGTACGTACGTACGTACGTACGTACGTACGTACGTACGTACGTACGTACGTACGTACGTACGTACGTACGTACGTACGTACGTACGTACGTACGTACGTACGTACGTACGTACGTACGTACGTACGTACGTACG
>NZ_AGAF01000106.1 GCF_000224515.1 Desulfosporosinus sp. OT
TTCCGTTCGGCCCTGGAGATTTGGAAACAAAGTTCATTTCAGTGGCCTGCGTAATCGGTACAGGATTGCCGTTTGCATCCGGCAATTGAGCAACAACATCACTCATTGTGTTATCAATTGTGGTATCTACATACAAGGTAGCAGTAGCGTTGGGCTGGTTTTTTTCTGGATTTACGGTTGCAGTTAGTTTACTGACTTGCGGTACCCAAAACTCTAAGGCACCATTTCTCCCTCCCGCCACTGCGTCATTAGTCCAAGAAGTAATGAGTTGATTTGGACCTGCATCCATAAGCACAGAAACATACGGCAGTGGTGCGTACCCCTTTGCTGACGTTGAAAGGCCACCTGAGCCCACAAAAACCCCGCCAGACAAGCTATTATAGGCCGATATATGGATGTACCCATTCGCGTCGTTAACGGCCACTAGGCTCGTATGTGTCGTTGGATTAATAACAACGCTAGGGTCAATGAATCCTGTCGCACCGGAAAATACTTTCCCATCGTCGGTCATTGTATATTTATCAATTGCGTGTACTTCACCATATCCAGCTTTGACAGCAAAAATATAATTGGGATCAACAGCGAGGTTGGATATAATGAGATTCCCGTTGTACAAAGATGTGTTACGGGCTACGCAGCTTCCATTGTTATTGAAGCAATAAATATTACCCATCTTATCTGGGGCATAGATATTTCCCGTGTCAGAGTCAACAACCGGTGCACTTGCGATGCCGTATTTAATAATACCGTCCCCTATGTGTCCAATAGTCATACTTGATGGATGAAATACGAAAAGCACTGGATATCCGCCGTCAACACCAAAGAGGATATCTCCGTAACCATCACTTTTGATTGCCGGAGATGATGTAAAAATTTCGCCAGCCCAGGAAGGGTTAATTGAGGTTGTAGTAAAACGGTATGGATTTACAGAAAGGGGATCAATGTCTGGCTGAATATACAATGGAGCCGCCGTAAAACCCCCGTTCCAACTGCCCGCGCAAGTTATCGGAGCATTAAAAGTAGCTGGTTCAAAAGTATCTATATCCGTTCCTTGCCATGTATACGACTGTTTAGTTATTGCCGGGCTCATGGCAATAAGATTGGTAGTTTGACCGGTATTCCCTCTTATCACATATTTTAGAATTTGTTTCATCATTCCATTACTATCGGGTACATTTGGGGATCCGTTAGCCTTCATTGGCCAAATGTATATATATTTTCCTACTGCAATGCTCATGTAGTTTCCATCTGGAGAAATTGATGGCCCTGGACTACCATCCAATCGTTCTCCTGATTCACCACTGAATTTGGCTGCCCAAAGTACCCGAAAATCAGAAGCACTCTGAGGGTTTGTTTTAGAAATATCGACGGCCACCAAATAACCAGTGTTTGAATCTGTGTTCCAAGCGTATTGGTATAAAGTGTTTCCATAAACGATCGGCGTGGAATAACTATATAACCAGGTTCCCAAAGCATCTCCGATTGAAACTGCTATGGGAGTTTCATTGTATAGCTGGCTCATTCCGTCCACGGTTGCCCTAGTGCGCGAATAGTTTGTATCCCACGTTAGGTTATTCGCTGCCATGGTCGCTGTTGGAAGTAACAATATTGACATAAACTTAAAATAACAAGCCTTTTAAACATAGCGCTCTCCTTTCAAAATCCTCTTCCTATTGTTTAAAGAATTTTTCCCACAAAAAAACCCGGTGCTACAGCGCCAGGCTTTTGGGGAGTCAACTATGCTTTTAAATATTTTAATTTAACAAAGGCTATAAACCCTATGGCCAATATTCCAGCTCCTGAAATTTCAGCGTATGTTAACCACGGAATTTTTCTCGCTTCATCATTTTGTGTAGATGGAGTCTCGATTTTAGTTTGTGTCTTATCTTCCAGCGCCATGATTGGCGGATCGACTCTTTGTGGATCTGTCTTGGATGCACTAGCTGGTTCCTGCGTTTGAGGAACTGGATTTAAATTGGTACCAACTTTTGAGGTAGATGCCGTTTGTTTTGGTGTTGTTGTTGACACTGAAGCTGAAACCGCAGAAGAAGGAGTAGGGGCCGATGCTGGTGGCGTTGGATTTGTTGTTGTTGACACCTTTGACGTTGACTGAGCCGTGATCATACTCTTACTTGTAGTCCCTAGAAAACTTGATAAGTCTGGAGCAGGAACCCCAACACCCACTAAGACCTTATTTATATTATTGCCATAATTCGCCTTACCCACAAGATTGGCAGGAGGCGTTGTCCCTGGCGGAACATTTGGACCACCAAGTTTGTTAAAATTAACACCTTGTGCCGAGAGTGCTGTAAAGATCGATGGATCATAACAAGTAGCATCTATACTGTCTTTAATGTTATTATCAATACCATATTTCTGAATATATACCAACAGAGGGGCCGCTGAATCATATTGAGTCCATGAGGGATCATTTTCATGTCCTGCGACCAAGGACTTCGGAATAGGTAACATACCCACAAGGGGTGCCCCGTCACTCCCAATATAACCGAAATTAATTCCAGCACTATCGCCTACTATCCCCATTTTCCATCCTTTCATCTCGTACTGTGCACTATCCGCAGCTTTGGCTACCGTAGGAATAAAAATCTGTGCAGCCATGGCCATTAACCCTACAAATCCAACCAACTTAGATTTTTTCAGTTTCATGGTTCATACACCAGCCTTTCACTGATTACTAAGGAAAATTCCCACAAAATCATCGTAATGTTGTTAGAATTACTTTTAGGTCATAGTCCAATTGCGAAAGATCATTCTGAGTTATTGAATAAACACGGGACATTTTAATTTTGCCATACTCGTGGGCGATCACATTACGCAAGCCCGTGATATTTATCCAGTCAATACGCTTATTTGTCTTTTTTATTTCATCAGAAATCTTAGAACAGTAATTACTAATATTCTGGATCGAAAGACAAACAGCTATTTGTTTTTCAGAGTTAACCATGAATCTTTCTTCAGCAACGCCCGCCAAATTCGATTCGATATCGGTAATTTCGTTTAATACCATCTCGATGAGTACAACATCGTCATTGCCTTTTCTCATAAATAACAATAACCTCTTTCTCCATATTAATTCGGATACTATCGATCATTGTTTCAGTCTCTACCAAATCAACTTTTCTTTTCAGTGCATTTTCTAAACGAACTTTCAGCCCCGAAAGCGCCAACAGCCCAATCTCACCATCAAATTCTATCGCTAAATCAATATCGCTTTCCTCATCCGCCTGGCCCCGAGCGTAAGAACAAAAATACCTATTTTTCTAATAGGATATTCCGAACAAAAAGGTATTATGGTGTCCTTGATATCGTCAAGGCTTAAAACATCTTGAACCGGCGGTAGCCCTTTACTCTTGATTAATCCATTTACAAATTCAAGCAGCTCGTGTTTTCGTCATTCATCCAAATGCTCCAAACGGTGTATGAGTTTGGTTTCGATACTCATATTCCTATGCTGCTACCACCTTTCTAAATTTGAGATGTATCCAATATTAATTAAAAGTGTACAGAAACCTTTACTATATCCAATTTAGATGATTTCGTATATCCGATTCATTTGTCTTTACAAAACACAACAATGTCATGAGCATAACCGTCATCCGCCATTTTTTTAAAACAAGTGTGTCTCAGCCGATGGTAAGTCAAAGGTTCTTCAAATCTAAGAATTCTTTGGAGATCCTGCATGATAAATTGAATCGCCCGAGTCGTTAACTTAGTACCTTTTCTTCGGTTTGCCAGAAGATATCCGTTTCGTCGCTCCGGATAGTCCTGCCAGTAACTGCGGATTGCCTCGATAACATTCTTGTTTAATGGTATAATCCTTCGTTTATCCCCTTTCCCGAAAACTTCAAGAGTTCCTTTCGTGGCCATTAGCTTAATATGGTCATTCTTTATTTCAGTAACTTCTTCAGCTCTTAATCCTGCTGATAGACTTAAAACAACGAACAAAACAATCCGACTATCCACGTCTCCACGAGAAAGATAATTGATCAGCTTTTTTCGCTCTGACGGATTCAACCATTTTGGTCCGGAATCCACTTGCTCCGGAAACTTGATGGTCTGCGACGGATCATGATCCATGAATTGTTTATCATACGCCCACAAGGTAAACATTTTAATCACAACTAAATTCTTAGTAATATAGGCCGGGGCCTTTTCCCTCATTGACTGCTTATAATCTTCAATAAGCATCTTACTGAGAAGCTTAGGAGTAAACGGTTCACCCGTTGTCCCTACCACCCATTTTTGAAATCGATGGAGCAAATATCTATAACTTTTCATGGATGAACCAGATACATCTCGATCTGCTAAAAACATCTCTATATAATCCTCATATAAACTTCCACTCGTTAAGGCACACCTATGCTACAAGACTATTAGAGTCTGGCGTTCATCCTAAAGTTGCACAGGAACTATTGGGGCATTCAAGTATCCAATTAACTTTGGACACATACTCCCATGTTTTGCCAGACATTAAACAGGCTGCTACTGCAAAATTAAATGGCACACTTACTTCTAGCAAGAAGAAGTTAGCTAAAAAAGCATAACAAAAAGGAGTGGGGAACTTGCCCTACTCCTTACTTTTTAGTATCGATTTTTACCAGTTGTGGTACGGTTGTGGTACGAATGTGGTCCGTAAAGAAATATTAGAAAAAGGAAAATCCCGTAAAGCCTTACGGGACGTGCATTTCCTATGGAGCCGATGGTCGGAATCGAACCGACGACCTGCTCATTACGAGTCGTTTTCTGTCATTTTTAACCGCAAACCAGTGCCATCACTGGATAGCAAATGATTATTCTGTGAGTTAAGCAACTCATTGCTTACAGTCCTAATAGTAGCACGGTGATTAATAGTTGGCAAGTGTTTGAAGTAAGTACTGAAGTAATGAGACAATCACACTACAGAATCATCAGTATGCGAGCAGTGGCTTGACAGTAGCATGACGGTAACTTGGGCAGTATATTTTATAGTAGCCTTACGGTAATTACTCCCCAGACATAAAAAATAGTGGAAGCAGTGACTACTGTAAAGTCCTGCTTCCTTTTCTTTTGACTACGTTCCGTAAGGTTGTCAGGTTGAATTATGAGAGGTTTAACAGCTAATAAGGACGATACCATGTTGCATTATGCTATAACTTCCCTAAAAGGGTATTTCTATGGCTTACAGAGGGTTATTATTAAGTTCCAACAGCACCAGTAAATGCCCTCAAACCCTGTGGTATCATGGGATAGAAGGAATTTATATAATGGCGAATACTGATATAAACAAGTTGCAATGATAGTCCATTTTATACATAAATCGTCAACATTATGAAACCCAAAAATATTTTCAGCAACGATATTTGTAAATAGAAGTCTACTGTTGAGGACAAAACGGCCAAAGCTAATGTCGAGCGGTTTACGGTTATGTATTTCCGATGACTAGGGTAGTTGAAGCAAAGATATGCACTGGTTAGAGCAATGATATAACGAGACAAGGTAATATTCCATTATTGACAAGGAGGAAGTGAATTTCCTCTTTTCTTTTTGTCACAAAGTAAAAACACTACCTACATCATTATATGTAAGGGGAAACAGGCAGACCCATACAAAAAACGCTTACCCTCTAGTCACAAAATGACTTTCATCCTTACATGTCTTATGGGAAACAGAATAAAGCTGGCGAGCGTTAACCGTAGGAGGAAAAGAAATGAAAAACAGGACAGTATCATTCGACAAGGAATTGCTTTTAAACATTATGAAATTGGACAACTTTGAAATGAGGATTGCAATGCTGGCTTTTTATCAGGATGGTCAGGTTACAATGAGTTTTAGCAAAATCTCAAAGCTTGGTGAATTAGCAGGATTGACTCAAGAAGGAATGCTACTCAAGGAAATATTTGGCTACGATTTTAACAATACCCTTAAATACGCTTCTGACGATGAGAATGAAGTTACCGTTTTTTGGGTTAACAGAGAACTTCTTTAGAAAGTGCCAGTTAGCTGTGATGGTAACTGTACCAAGGATAACTTGAAATAGAGGCTGGTTCAATGCCAGTCTCTTTTTATTTTGAAAGGAAGTTTTACAGATGACCAGTAACAACAGCAACTACCGCGAAGTATTAGACAAAGCAACAGGTGTGCTTATCAACCTTCCCATAGGATTTATTGAGAATAGACAGGACTACTCCATACGATCAAAGAAGCAAGACAAAGCTTATAGAAATAGAATGCAAGCACAGTCAATGTCAGAAAGAGCCAGCGAGAACTTCTACTGGAGCAACTTGGTCAATATCAGCACTTTGATGGCTGAAAAGAAGTTATCTACCTCTGCCCTAGGTCTATTGATGATTTTAGGGTGTCATTTAAACAATGGCAGTGATGTGTTATGTACCCAGAAGAAAACCCCTTACACTACAGCAGAACTGATTGCCTTAACTGATGTTCCTAAGAGAACTTTTGTAAGAGCAATGGATGAATTGAAAGCCTGTGGTCTTGTCATAGTAGAGGGTACAGCTAGGAAACCTGTGTACACTGTCAACAGCACCTACCATTTTGTAGGCAGGAATCCGCAAGCGAATAAATCAGCTAGAACTTATGTAAATGGTGTCAAGGCTCTACAGGAAGCCAAACTGTCCTTATCAGAAATAGGCTTTGTTTATGCTGTGCTTCCCTTGTTAGCGTATGAAAGGTGTGTACTGGTGAAGGACAGAGATAATAGTGAAGATAACACTGATAACTTACACGATATTGCCAGCCTGTGCGAGTACCTTGAAGTAACCAGAATGAACCTGTCAAAGTATATGAAAATGACGTTTGAGTTTGATTTCAATGAGGGTCGCTACAGAGTTCCGGTTTTTGGCAAGTTCTCCGCTGGTGGCAGTAAGTCTAATGCTTATATTGTCAATCCTGTAATAGTTCGTAGAGCGGTTATGAATATTAACTACAGCAATTATGCCGACTTAGAGGGAATGTTCAAGACATACAGGCAGAAGGTCTAACGCAAGTCATTGCATAGATACAACGAATAAGCCAGTGGGATAACAGTTCCTACTGGCTAAGTGTTTTTTTATGTCAGGGGTGTTCTGTCTAGAAAAACGACCAACTTAACTTTGAGCTTACACTGAGTAATGCCTCGGACAGTTTATATAATAACACTGATAGAACATATTATAGTAAGTATCTGGCAGTATTTTAATAGAATCAATAAACACTTCGCTATAACCTTCTTTAATTTCTAATAACCTTTTAGTTTCAGAAGAAATATGATATTGATAATCCTCATCACTTTCCCAATCGGTAGGATTCATTTTAGTTTCATGTATATCTTTCTCTATTTTTCCTGTGATTTCTTGCAACTTTTTATCGGCGATACTTTTATGCCCCAATTGTTTTAATGCATAAAAATACTTATTAAGCCAACTGGCTTCTTCCCAATACCGAGATTTATCATAGAGTTCAATACAGGTTTTATAATCTCCTAAAATATAGAGGAAATCTGCCATTTCATCTATTTCGATATCAAATTCTCTGTAATCAGTGTTTAATAATATTTCTGCTATTCTTTTTGCTTTGTACGTATTACCGCTATGTGCTAATTCTCGACCAAGTGTTAAAGCAATTTTCACATCAATTTGTTCATCCTCAAACGGATACGAATATATAGATTCTAATTCAGATATTCCTTCGTCCTGACGAGAAAATGCCAATAAACTTACTGCCTTACAATACCCATATGATTTTTTGGGGGAAAGCTCAAATGCTTTATGGAATAGTTTTGACGCCTTTTCAAAATTACTTTTTTTAAAACAGAATTTACCATAAGCATAATAGGTGCTGGCGTAATTTGAATTACGACTAATAGCTTGGGAAAGTAACTCTTCCGCTCTTTCTTCACAATTTTCTCCACATTCTTCAAGCAAAAAATAAGCCATGTCAGTAGCCCATATGGCAAAACCTTCATCCGTAAAATTCAATTGATTTTGAGCATAACATTGTTCCAAAATTTCAATCGATTTTTCTGTATCCTCACGCAATTCACAAGTTATCATAGCCATAAGGCAAAAGGCTTCAATATTTGATGGGTTTGAAGATATTTCGGATTTAAGAATATC
Source organism: Desulfosporosinus sp. OT (assembly GCF_000224515.1). Taxonomy (GTDB): domain Bacteria; phylum Bacillota; class Desulfitobacteriia; order Desulfitobacteriales; family Desulfitobacteriaceae; genus Desulfosporosinus. The sequence continues at coordinate 8,112 of NZ_AGAF01000106.1, forward strand.
TCTATACTTTTTAAAAGAACCAGCTCTTTCATCAAAATCGAGGTTCATAACACCTTGGAGATTTTCAATTATATTTTGCAGTTCCATACATTTATCTCCTTTAGAAACAGGTTAATAAGTAATTGTTTTGACGCCCTGCTAGAACAGTCTACACTTATTATAGCTGAAAAATCTGCTAAGAAATCAAAAATCTGCACTCTGTATGACTCTGTCCAAAGATTTCCACCATCAAAACAGTTCGGCACTTCAGTACAGTAAAGTGTTGGCACTAGCTGATTCTTGCAGTCCTTGACAGCCACATTCCGTGGAACAACTGGTGGAAGACTGATGTAAACTACCCAAATCTGAATGTATCGTTTTTGGCACTATAATTGACTTGAATGTATCGTTTTTGGCACTATCCTAAAATGGTACTCGCTCTTAGAGCCACAAGGGTTTGAGGGTGTTTTTCGGAAAAGATTTGCTATTATATTAGAGAGGAGTATTCCACAGCCAATCAACTTCATCTTTACAGTAGAATAGCAGGAAAATAGCTGTCATGGCAGTAGTAGCTGTTATTCTCGCTTCGCTCGGTAGCCTGCGTTAAGGTACTATTCGCAAGCTCATATACCTCCACTTGTCTACTCACATTCTTAATCCTATTTTTGTAATTAGATAAGTCTTTTTACAATAATAAGTAGGGGACGAGTGAGTATCACGAGTACCCAGCAACCGAGGTACGAAGGGCGGTAGTGATTAGTAGCAGTTATTACTCCTGCCACTAGACACTGTACCCCCAGCCACTCTCAGCTACTACTGTATATGATCTTACCCCTGTCTTTAAGAGTTTGAAGCTGTGAACCGTCCGAGAATAAGGGTCTAGCAACTGTTTTACCAGCTTAATTTCAATTGAACCTGTGCCACTATGTTCGCTATATTGCCCAGCTAGCTTAATAATATAGTTCTCAATCTTTAATAAATCCGTGCCTACAGTTCTCACAAATAATCAGCAAATCTTCTGTTTCATCGTTCTCCGCGACAATTAGGTGTCTACTTCCACATTCCTTACACTCTAATCCAGAAGCAGGATCAAAGTATTTTGCAAGTAAATTTTCAAAAGAAGATACTACTGCCGTAGTAATTGTTAAACAGATCGAAGCTTCATGTATTGTCTTTGACGATGAGTGTGTAATAGTATTTGAATAGTCCCATGCACCATTTAAAAAGTTTTTTAGATGTTTACGTAATTCTTTATTCTCCGAGCCAATGAGATATTTGTTTATTATTAGTTCTCCGCGATTCTTAACGTCAGATTTCTTGAAATTTTCATCTCCCTCAATAGAATCCGAATCGTAAATATAACCGATTAATTCAATTAAGGTTTCTCTGCACATAACACCTATTGCTTGAATTTCTTCTATCTCAACTGCCTGTTGCAACTTCTCAGAAGCTAAATTCAATTTTCTTCTTAAGCTGATAGAAAGTTCAGCACCGTGTGAAATATTATTAATAAATTCTTGCGGTTTGTTAGCCTCATCGTTCATAAGTCGTAGCATGATACCTAAATGAAAGGAGAAAACCTCCTCGCTTGAAAAGTAATATGCTTGGTCTTGGGGATATAAATTCATAGGTAAGTCACCCTGAGCTACCCACCAAGACCCTTCATTATCAGTCTTAACATTCCAGATAGTCACATTATAACCAAGTTCGTTGTATGATTGCTCAGGTTTAGAGTGAATTACTTTTGCTTTACCCCTACATTGCCATTCAACATATTCTTCTACCTGTTTATAGATTTCAGCGATGACATATATTCACCTCCAAATATTGCTTATAAACATAAAACTTGAATAGTTACTTTATCCATTTGTTAAAATTAGTATATATGAAATTGGTTTACAGTTATATAACGGAATTCCTTGACAGTATCCACTGTCCTCATAAATTTAAATATATGGGGACACTTTTCCCTTGCTGGTACGACTGGTGTTGGCTGTCCTCAAAAGTCAGTGCCAAAAGTAGATTCTATATTTAGTTTATTATCTTACAATTAATATAATAATTTCAAATACTATAGTTAATATTAACCCTATCTTCCCAACTCTCAAATATCTCTCTAAAGAAAGTTCTCCTACAAGTTTATGTAAATTTTTTGGATTTTTAAGTTCCCACCAAAATAGGATATAACCTAATGCCATTATAACTATTGAGAATAATTTACCCACTATCGCAATTTCCCTCAAACTGTACCATTCCACAATTATCACTCCTGAAACTGTTTTCTTTAGTATAACCTTCTGCTTCAAAAGCAGGCATGTCTTTCATTAACTACAAGCTGTCTCAGGCAGTTTGGGAGTCCTTTTAACAGGTTGGGGTAACAATTCTTACAGGGAAGTGTGTCTCATTCCGTAGGGGTGTAGGTTGGTAGATTCCATCAGTAGGAGTAGGCCCAGCAGTGGGAACAGCAGGCAAGCACAGTCACTCAGTTAGTTAAAGTGCTTGCAGTATGATACAGTGCCTAACTTGTCCCTTCAACTGTAGATGATGGCACAGTTTGTCCTGATGTTGTCCCTTCTTCGGTGATGGCAGTCCCTGCTGTACCTCCTGTCCCTTCAAGTATGTACTATGATTTCCAGTTTATTTCTTTGTTTGATGTTACAGATAAGGTAACAGTTAATTGATGGGTACTCTGTTATTTCAACCCAGCCAACGGTGGAAGCCCCCCTCTATATCCTGAATCAAGCCAGTTGAACAAGTACACACTGATTCCAACCTTTGTATACTGATTATAGCAGTCACTCACAGACAGAGAAGACACCCCCACCACAGGAAGTGCCTTCTGATATAAATCGTTAAACTGTTAATAAAATTTTCTACAATTTTTAAAATCTAGCTGGAAAAATTGGAAAATATATGATTTATCCCTTCTTGAATTATTGGTGCTTTAGCTTTGGCAAATTCAATGAACTGTTCTTTGATTATTGTCTTTGTGGGATCAGCAATAACATCTTTAATAAAATTTTGAAGATAGGATAGCGAAGCTTTTATAATCCCTTTTCTTGGTTCTGGACGTTTTAATTCATTATCTAAATCATCAAGGACTTCTTTTGATTCAGTAGACCTCTCTTCAGATAGAACATCAAATAACTCCTTCATATCATTCATTAATTGAGTATATTCCTCAGTACTTAACCCAGTATTATTTGTGACGTATTGATAACCAACTGAATTATCATAATTACTCTGCATATTCTGAATTGTGCTATTTTGGATTAATGTATTGATCTGATTGATAACTTCAGGCTTAGATTCCATTAAACTCACTAATTGTTCTAGTGTAGAAAGCACCGCTTTATCCCGTTCAACCTTTTCTTGATTTGCTTTAATAACTGGAGCCATTATTTTTTCATGGTCAATGTTCTGCATAATATTTGGAAACTTAATCTGAGTAATAGTTTCACTGTCTTTTAAAATCTTAGAAACATCAAACTCGGAAATATTAAATTTAGGAATATCAAACTTGGAAAAGTCATCACCTTTAGACATACTAATCCTCCCCAATTAAAAGCTATTTTCCTAATGTTCTTTTGTATTCAGGCAAAGCAGTCAAAATCTGCTGAAGGTGAATTAACCAAATTTCTGTATTGTATTTGGATACTAATTTTCTTTTTAAAAGCTCTGAATCATGCGGAAATGAGTCGGCAATAATTGCAGTAATTTTAGTTTTTTCATTTCTCAAATTAGCAACTCTTTGTACAATTTTCTCTATCTCAGTTGAAGTTATATTGCCTAATTTAGCTTGTGTGTAGATAGTTTCAAAGGAGTTTTCTGCAATCACATCTACCTTAATTTGATCAAACTTGTTGTTTGCTTTCGATGAATTATACCCTAGCAACTTAAAGTATTCACAAATAACTAATTCATTTAGTTGTCCTCTCGCCGTCTGATGTTTCCCTAGTACTTTATGTAATGATTTAGAGATGTCATCTAAATCTTCGCGTCGAACTTGATTATCTATAGATGGTTCAACACTATCAGAATAATAACCTATTTCCTTTCCTTGATAAACAGAGAAAATGAAATCTTCTCTTGGCTCAATTGAAGAAATAATTATTTCATCTATTTCCGAAATTAAATGTTCTAAATCAACTTCATTAAGCTTTTGTTCAAGTATTAAATTACCATGAATAGCAGTCCGAATATGAATGTCCAAAATACCAACCCGTCCGTCCGAATTAAATATTGCATAATTCTCACTGGTTTCAGTCCTTATTACTCTACGAAACTCATAGGCTAAAATCTTTAACCCCATAAAGTCCTCCCGATCATTTTATATACAGTGTATTCTATCAATTTTAGCATAATCTCAACTGCCAAGACTGTCAAATATTTCTTTTAGTTTAATGTTAGTCTGTTAATCCACACTGACAAAGAAAGACACCCCCAGCAATGGAAGTGCCTTCTGCTTAATACTGAAAACTGCTAATAAAATTATCTGCTGTAGTGTATGACTTTGGTTTGACTATCCAGCACTCCCCAAATTATTGCTTTTAAACTTACGCTTAATCCTATTGTTTTTATAAATCTGTTTAGCTTTTTCTTCAGTATATAATTCTTCTACCGCATAAAGCTTACCAGATGAAACCTCATAAATTTTTTTGTTTCTCTTCCTATCAAAAATATGTCCATATACTTTATTAAGCAACTCTTCATTTAAACTTTGAAGTGCTGTAAGCGTAATTTCATAAGCAGAGTCAAGTTCTTTTCTGGTGCTCTCAAATTCCCTAAGAATCTCAGAAAAATCTTCTTTCGGCAAAAACTCTTTGATCGAATCTATAAGTTGACTTTTATACAAATTTGTTCCAAACACACTTGATAAATCGTCAAATGCCATGACATATCTCCAAAAGGCTTTATGAAGGTTGCTTATTTTTTCTGAAGAATCCATAATGACGATCTCTTTTATATCAACATAAATACTAAAATCCTCATATTGATCAATTAGATTTTGAACACCTATATAAATCTCATCGTCACAGTCTTTTATGAGCTGATAAGTATGTTCCTTCTGAAAATCCTTCTCATAATTCTTATTAATATACACAGAGACCTTTAAAAAAAAGTCCTCGGTTAACTTATGTAATTTATAAAGGCTTTCATGCAAGTCAACAATATTATCGCTTATCTGATCCACAACTTTAATTTCGATATCCATTCTGAGCTTTTTTTTATTTAGCAACCTGAGTGAGTTCCAACTAATAAAACTACCAACTAGAACCCCTATCAAGCTATAAAAAACACTATTCATTCTGACTATCATCTCCTCTTGCAAGGCGTTTCATATAACGGTGTTTCAATTGATTAAAGCATACTGTTAAGCATCGAAACTGTCAAATACTTCTTATGGTTTAATGTAGCGGTCAGTCCACACAGACAGAGAAAGCACCCCCCATCATAGGAAGTGCTTCTGTTTAATACTGAAAAGAGCCATTAAAAATCCTGCTACATTTTAACTCTCAGGCGTTACCGTCAGGCAGATAGCGAAGTTAATCCCAGTGCCTTTAGCCGTCTACAGAGTGTCGATTTGCTGACACCAGTGTTCTCGCAGATGTCCCTGATACTTAACGTCTTATCCTTGTACAGTTGTATGGCATAGTCCAGAGGTTTGCCACCCTTGCGGGGTCTACCCATCTGAACACCTTTAGCCACTGCAACCGCTCTACCCTCATTACATCGCTGTAGAAGCAGTTTCCGTTCAAACTGTGCCATTCCAGCAAAGATTGTAAGCATTAACTCCCCTGCTGGTGAAGATGTGTCTAGCCAGCTTTCATTAAGTGACTTAATATAGCAACCCTTGGCAGTAATGTCCTGAACTAGCTGTAACATATCCTGTGTCGATCTGCTGACCCTTGTTAACTCCTTAACGATCACTGTATCGCCAGCTAGTAACTCTGCAAGTAACCTGTTCAATTCTGGTCTATCCATTTTAGTACCTGTGATCTTTTCCTGATAGATGAAGTCGCACCCAGCTTCCTGTAATGAGAGCAGTTGTCTATCTAAATTCTGATCTACTGTAGAAACTCTAGCATATCCTCTCATCATCTGCGTGTACCTCTACTGTTCAACTTGATCTTATCGTCAGTCTTGAGTCTGGATAACAGATTGAAGTCCTCAAATCCTGCCTTTAAATCCTTTTTGTAGAGGTTGGCATAATGTTGTGACATAGCTAAAGTGGAATGACCGAGTATTTTCTGTAAACGTAAAGGATCGCCACCTTGTAATATCCAGTTCTTGGCGAAGGTATGACGGAATAAATGGGCAGATATTTTCTCTACTCCTCGATTACGATTATATCTTGCTAAATCGTGTGCAATCGAAGTGCCTACCAGCTTTGTGTTACTCTCCGATGGGAACAGAATGTCAGTGTCCTCGCCACCTCTTTGCCTTAAATATTCTTGTAAGACTGCTCCCAATTGCCTTGATAATGGCGTGTACTGAGCCTTCTTATTTTTAGTGTGAGAGAGTATGCAATCAGTTCATTCTCCCAGTCAATATCACCTATCTTGACGTTAGTGAGAGTGGATAATCTGCACCCTGTACCAATAAAGAAATTAATTACTCCCCATGTTCTGTACTCTCTGAAAGACGCTGTTTTAACATCTGGCTTCTTTATCAGTCTGGATATCTCTTCATCAGTGTAGGTGTCCTTGATCTGCTCTTCAACTTTAAGTAACTTGATCTTTATACGTTGGCAATAGTTCTGATCTGCCCAATAGTTTAAGACTGCCCTCAAAAGACGTAGTGCTGTATTAACGGAAGTCGGGGCAATATCCTTCTTTTGTAATTCTTCGATGAACTGAATAACCGTGTCACCAGAGATGTCCTGTATCTCTCCATTGTAGAAGTGATTAAAGTATTTAAACTCCCTCTGGTAATTTAAGACAGTAACTGGTGCTAGATTTTTTGCTTTACAGTACCTTATGAACTCTGCAAAAGCTGTCTCAATTGATTGACCTGATTTGCCCTTTAAACGAATTTTAGCCACATTGCATAACCTCGATTTCCTTAAAATATGAAGCAACTGACTAGCTGTTCACACTCTGAAAATCATCTGCTATGCAACATGGCTAAAAGTGACTAAAATGTCCTAAAAGTGACTACTGGAGCCGATGGTCGGAATCGAACCGACGACCTGCTCATTACGAGTGAGCTGCTCTACCTCTGAGCCACATCGGCATTTCACGGACGATAGTAATCTTACTCTATTTTTGCCGTTTCGTCAAATATTATTTTTAATTCTTTTTTTATTTTCACTATAA
>NZ_AGAF01000105.1 GCF_000224515.1 Desulfosporosinus sp. OT
ACTATAACTAAAAGTCTGTGTTTATCTGGCCCTTTGTGGAAATAATACCCTTTCAAGGGGGAGTGAAATGCTAAGTAGACGCGATTTCTTAAAATTAGTCGTTAAAGGAGCTATTCTTGGTAACTTTTATCAGCTCATTACCCCTCCTCTAGCACAAGCAGTAGCAGCAGGTGAAGTTAATAAACTTCCGGTGGTGATGATTGAGACAGGCACTTGTACTGGGGACAGTATCTCCCTTGATAATATTTGGACGCCGACTTTTTCAGATATCCTCTCAAACATTACTGATTGGCGCTATGATTGGAGCATGATGCAAACCCAGGGAGATGCTGCCTATCAAGTTCTTCAAGAAACATACGAAACGATGCCCAACGAATATATTCTCATTGTCCAAGGCGCTATGATCCAGCGCGACGGCGGTCATTATAACCATGTTGCTTATGATAATGGAAAACTAATTACAGGGCTAGACCTTGTTCGCCGCATTGCGCTTAAAGCAAAATACGTCGTCGCCATTGGGAGCTGTGCCACATATGGCGGCCCAGTTTCCGGTTACCCTAATCCAAGCCAGGCAACGGGCGTACAAAACATCCTTCCTGAACGGAGGGTCATTAACATTTCCGGATGTCCCGCTCATCCAGATTGGATTATGGGGACTCTACTTCATTTAGCCTTATATGGTGAACCTGAACTTGAAAAATATGGACGACCCAAACTATTTTATGGAGAAACCGTCCATAACCGCTGCCCTCGCCGACGCTATTATGACCAAGGGATTTTTGCCACAGAGATCGGACAGAAGGAATGCCTTTTTCGTGTTGGCTGTAAAGGACCGGTTACCTATGCCGACTGCCCGGTCCGCCGTTGGAATGACCGTTTCAATTGGCCAATCGGCTGTAATACGCCTTGTATAGGGTGTACTGAACCTGGTTACCCCGATTTAATGTCACCATTTACTGCTCACTCACCCGACATTCCTTTTCCTGGTGGGACAAAAGTTGCTACAGACAAAATTGGACTTGGAGTCTTAGGAGTGACATCCGTAGCTATTGTTGGACATATTACCACGTCCCTCTCTAAAGGACGAATCCAAAAAAATCTACTAAGATCTACCGTCAAGGTTAAACATCGACCTTCCCTTAAAAAGGTTAAAACCTTCCATCAGTATCGATTAAAGAAAAAAACCAGGTAAATTCGAAAAAAACTAGCTGGCATGTGCCAAACAAGGAGTGACTATTCTGGAGAAGAAAACGATCTTTCCTGTATCCCGAATTCACAATCCCATGTTATTGGAGGCTTGGCTTGAAGGCGGTGAAATAAAAGATGCTTTTATTTCGGATACACTCTATCGAGGGTTCGAGCAGATATTAATTGGACGTTCTGCCATGGATATGCCTTATTATACTCAACGTATTTGTGGCATATGTTCATCTGCTCATGCTGTAACAGCCTCGCTGGCGATAGAAAAGGCTTTAGGGATGAACGTCCCCCCCAATGGGCTCTTAATTCGGAATCTGATTCTGGCCAGTGATTTAATCCAGAACCATCTTCGTCACCTTTATCTATATGCCCTGCCAGACTATTTTCGTGGCCCAGATATTGCTCCATTTATTCCTCATTCAGAATCAGACCTACGTTTATCCAGCAAAGAGAATATAACTCTGACTGATCACTATTTCAAGGCTATCGATATTTCTCGTGTTGCCCATGCTGCTTTTGCAGTTTTTGGAGGCAAGGCACCTCATGGTCATGGGCTTGTTCCCGGTGGTGCCACTATGGAGGTTGATGCCGATAAGGTGAATCGTTATCGCGGGTATCTGATGGAGGTCATAAAATTTATTGATGATGTCTTGCTCCCTGATATTGTACTGATTATGGAGCGCTATCCCGAGTACATTGACCTGGGTAAAGGGGTAGGGAATTATATGTCCGTCGGAGGGTTTCCAAATGCAGAAGGAAGTACACTTTTTTCCCATGGCGTAATCCTTGAAGGGAAACGAGAAGGCTTTGACGAAAAACAAGTAACGGAAGATGTTACAAATGCTTGGTATAAACCTCATGGTCCCCTTCATCCCATGGAAGAGGATACAATCCCCGACCGCAGCCAACCCAAAGGATACACCTGGGTTAAATCTCCTCGTTACCGCGGTCAACCTGTGGAAGTAGGCCCTTTGGCACGGGCTATTATCAACAAGGAAAAGGTCATCGGTCATGGCGCAATCGCTCGGTTATGGGCACGTGCACTTGAACTCAAAAAAATAGCTATAACTGCTCTAGATTGGCTCAATCGTCTGGAGCCTGGGGCGGAGACGCTTGATACAAAAATAGGACAGGATTCTGGGGTAGGAATTGGGCTTCATGAAGTCATGCGCGGGAGCTTAGGGCATTGGGTCGCTGTAGAGAACCAACGAGTTAAGCACTACCAAATTGTTACGCCTTCTGCTCTAAATTTTGGTGCACGTGATGAAAAAGGAACCCGCAGCGTCGGGGAATCATCTCTACTCGGCTTAAAAATACAATCCGAGGACCTTAAAGAAGCTGGCCGAGTCATTCGCTCCTATGATCCTTGCTTCTCGTGTAGTGTTCATCTCATTGACGGAGAAAATTTACGCGCCTTAAAAATACCCGTCTAATCAAGAATTCATCGGATATAGGACACTTACTTCAAGTGGAGTTTCAACTCCATCTGAAGTTCAGTTGAACTTATCGAGGGGCTTAGCGTCACTTGTCTGGCACTTAAGAAATACAAGTCCTAGTGGCGGTTAGTCATCGGATAAATCTTTTTTGAGGGCACGGTAAAACATGAAGCAACGACATGTGAAAATGAGAAAAGCTGTCATAAGACAACTTAAACAGGGAAATATAAAGGGAAAGATTATCCCATTTCAGCCAATTTGGGTTAGAGTTTTTCATTGGGGCTTCGCTGCTAGTCTAACTGTGCTCATTTTGACTGGCCTAGAATTACACAAACCCGCAAGCTTCTTAGCCTTAAACTATGGGAAAGTTTTGATAGCTCATATCGCCTCTGCCTGGTTTGCATTGGGATTTATGGCTATACGCATTGTAGATACTCTGCTCAGGCATGATTATTCTCTAATCCCAAGAATTCATGATCTTAAGCGATTCCCGAAACTCATGGCCTATTATTTCTTCCTTCGGTCTACTCCTCCGCCAAGCAAAAAATATAATAGCGGGCAGCTTTTGATCTATTTTTCATGGGTGCTTCTTTTTCTGATTGCAAGTCTACTCGGCTTAGCCTCTTATTGGCAAGGGCAACATCTTATTTGGGTTTGGCGGTTGGTAGGTGGTTTTCAAGTCCTCCGTTGGATAAAGTTTACCATTACAATCTATTTTCTGGCGACAATCCCTGTCCACATTTATTTAAGTCTAACCGAAGATATCAGCCGTCTTCAGGCCATGATCACTGGCTACGAGCGGAAACCCCCTCCTAAATAACAGCTAGTAAAAATTTTCCTCGTATAAAATGATACTTTTTACTTTAAGTTTGGGTATAATGGGGGGTAGAGTTTATACACGGAAGGGACGATATGTTTTGGCATTACATATTCATTTTGTTGGAATAAAAGGTACCGGGATGAGTGCTTTAGCTCAAATCAGCGCTCAAATCGAAGATGCGATCATTACCGGATCTGATGTCGAAGAAAGTTTTTATACAGACAGTGTCCTTAAACGTGCCCAAATTCCCGTTTTGAGTTTTTCTCCTAGCAACATAGAAAACGTGGACTTAGTGGTCACCTCTGCAGCCTATACAAATCAACATCCCGAGATTGCCCGAGCTATGGAACTAAATATTCCAGTCTTGACTTATCCCCAATATCTCGGCCGTTTACTTTCCAAAAAACGTGGTATTTCCGTAACTGGTACTCATGGTAAAACTACGACGACCGCCATGATAGGTCTGGTCATGCTCCAAGCAGAATTAGATCCAACCATCGTTGTCGGCAGTGACGTCCCGAGTATTGGTGGAAATGCTCACTCCGGAAAAGGGGAATTTTTCTTAGCAGAGTCCTGTGAATATCGACGCCATTTTCTTAATTACTCCCCTGAGCACTTGATTATAACCAATATCGAATTTGATCACCCCGATTATTTTAATGACCTGGAAGATGTTATTTCAGCGTTTGCTGAATTGGCAAAAAAGGTACCTACACACGGGCATATATACATCTGGACCGAAGAGCCGAGCCTACAATCTATTATAGGATCCGCACCGATTACGACCTTTGGCCTCTCCGAATCTGCAGATGTTCGAGCAACGGAGATCGTATTCAAGGACGAAAGAAGTTCTATGAAAATTATGCTTAAAGGGCAATATGTTGGAGATCTAGCTCTTAATGTCTCGGGCAGACATAATATTATTAATGCCTTAGCAACGATTGCCGTATGCCATGAGATTGGTATCCCCATTGAACAAATCTTAAGTAGCCTGAGCCTGTTCAGTGGGACGAAACGTCGCTTTGAGCATATTGGCAGTAACCAAAATGGCGCTTTAATCGTTGATGACTATGCTCACCATCCAACAGAAATCCGTACTACTTTAGAAGGCGCCCGACTCTCCTTCCCTGATCGCCGCATTCGCGCCATTTTCCAACCCCATACTTTTAGCCGAACTGAGAAGCTCTTACTAGAATTTTCGCAAGCTTTTCAAGGAGCAGATGAAGTTGTTATTGCTGACATTTTCTCCTCAGCCCGTGAACAGGAACATCACACCGTTTCTCCCGTTACCTTAGCCACGTTGATCCAACAACAAGGCATTCAGGCTAGTTACATTGGGACATTGGATGAAATTAAAGTTTACCTTACCGAAACAATTGCCCCCGAAGATCTTGTCCTTACTTTAGGAGCAGGAGATATTTATAAAGTCGGATTAGGAATTGTCGGTTAAGTCGCTGTATTCCCAAAGAAAAAGGGTTAACCATTATTTAATGGCTGACCCTTTTTCTTTGGATTGAACTGCCCGCATTCTTTCTAGAATCTCATTCCAACTTTGACAACGTGTTATACCCGATGAGAGTTGCTTCTCTTGGTTATAACTGGCATTCAGTAATAATACAGGAACTCCGCATTCAGCAATCGCCTTAGCATTCACTTGATAATCCTCGATAAAAACCTCGATTCCCCATTGCTTAACTAAATCTACTTTACTCTTAAACCCTGAGAAAAGAACACGTTCGTGTTCGTGAGGAATTTCATGCTTACTAAGCCACTGCACTGTGATTTCTTTCTCTTCAGGTGTTCGAGCCGTAACATAAATAACCTCATGCCCCTCTCTGAGAAGGGATTCAATCCCTTCTTTAGCGCCGGGAACAGGATTAGGCGTCATAAGCAAGCGTTCCACATTACCCACAAAAAAGTTGTTCATATCATCACTCGGAACATCAAAAACTAAATGCAATTGATAATCGGTGATGACCGTAATATTCTTTCCATAGTGCAGATTCAATTCTTGCAACCAAACCGGGTAACTATCGGAAACGACGCCGTCAATATCTACTCCAATACGCACGTCAGTCCAACCTCTCTAGTTTAGGAAGTTCAAGACTGGGAGGAAGATTGCGTTTATGTTCACTCTGACGATGTAAGGTTTCGATGCGTTCTTTTTCCTCAGGCGGGACCTCTTCTCCCAATAAGTAACGATCAATCAAATCATAGGTTAGCCCCATTTCTGATTCGTCCGTCTGTCCTGGCCATAGTCCTGCTGTAGGAACACGGGTAGCAATGTTCACAGGAAGTCCCAACATCCTCGCCCAAGCGCGCACCTCTGTTTTGGTGAGCGAACTAATCGGCAAGAGATCCACACCGCCGTCGCCATATTTAGTAAAATACCCGGTATAACTCTCGGGGGCATTATCTGTCCCTACCACGACATAATTCAGAGCATTTGCGACGGTATACAACGTGGACATACGTAAACGAGCCTTTAAATTTCCTTGGCTCATTTTTTCTCCCACTAAATTGCATCCTTGATTTTCCAAACCTCTCTTGACCTGTTCAAATATCTTCGTATGAACATCACTTAGGTCCACTTCCAAAGGTCTTAAATCATAGCCTTCAGCAACCCAAAATGCATCTTCTTTATCTTCTGGATTAGAATGACTAGGCATAATTACTGCGATACAATTATCCGGAAATGCTTGTTGACAAAGCCCTGCAACCACAGCAGAGTCAACTCCCCCGGAGATCCCTACCACTACACCTTTTGCATTTGCCTCAGTGACCTTTTCTCGCAACCAGTCCACTGCTTGATTAATACGCTCTGTTAATTGATCATCTGTCCACATCTTTACTCAACCTCCTAATTATAATTTGCTTGCTTTAATATCTTTATGGATCGTTAAGAGTAACTGTTGTTTCAATTCAAAGAGATTAGTTGATAAATCAACAATATAGCGGTGCGGATTCGTTAAGCGTTTAACTTCATCCCAGAAAGTATCTAATTCCTTTCTAGCATAGGTCTGAATATCTTTGAGCTTTGGTAATTCACAAACCCGCTTTCCACCTCTAAATACTGGAATTAAAAGTTCTCGCGTCTGAAAATTTGTTAGGGTTTTTCGTTTCCACGTCTGAATGGGATCGAAAATAGTTAGCGGTTTTCCCTCGACGAACACTTCATCTTCTAAAGCAATGAGATCCGCCATTGATTTTCCAGCTTGATCATAAAAACGTACTATTTTTTTATTCCCGGGTTTGTGATCTTAGATATGTTTTCAGAGACCTTTAAACGAGGATGAAAAACGCCTTGCTCTCCTTCAGCTGCCAGTTTGTATACTCCTCCTAATGAGGGGCTATCTTTAGAAGTAATGAGATGGGTTCCGACGCCCCAAGCATCAATTTTCGCTCCTTGAGCACGGACGGCGAAAATAGTCTCTTCGTCTAAATCATTAGATCCTACGATAATCGCATTCTTGAGTCCTGCTTCGTCGAGCATACGACGGGCTTCTCTGGACAAATATGTTAAATCCCCACTATCTAAACGTATTCCTTGAAAATGATGCCCTTCTGCTTCCAGTTCAAGCCCGACCTTAATAGCATTGGGGACACCAGATTCAAGTGCGCTATAGGTATCCACCAATAACAAGCAGCTATCTGGAAAAGTACGTGCAAACGCTCGGAATGCCTCTAATTCCGATGGGAAACACTGAATCCAGCTATGTGCCTGGGTTCCTGAAACGGGTATACCATAACGTTCTCCTGCCAAAACATTTGACGTAGATTGACATCCTCCGATAAACGCCGCTCGTGCTCCCAGAATTCCCGCATCTGGTCCCTGCGCCCTTCGCAAACCAAACTCCATAACCGATGCCCCGTCTGCCGCTGCCATCACACGAGAAGCTTTCGTTGCAATCAAGGTCTCAAAGTTAACCAAATTCAAAATAGCAGTCTCAAGAAGCTGCGTCTCAAAAATGCGCCCCTTGACCCGAATAAGTGGTTCAAAGGGAAAAACTGGCGTCCCTTCCGGAACCGCATCTATGTCCCCTGTAAAACGGAAGTTACGCAGTTCTTCGATGAAATCCTCATTAAAAAGATTCAGACTTCTTAAATACACCAAATTCTCTTCACTAAACGTTAGCTTTTCAATATATTCTACAACCTGTTCAAGCCCTGCAGCTAGAGCATACCCCCCTTGAAACGGAAGTGTGCGAAAGAAGACATCAAATACGGCTTCCTTATGCTGATATCCGTTGACTAAATGACCCTGCATCATCGTTAATTGATAAAGATCTGTTAACATTGTTAGATTTTCCATTGATCAATAGCCTCGCTTCACACTCACACTCCATAGTTTGAATTACTTAACTCTTAATCTATAGCATGTAATATCTTAATAAAATCATGCGTGAGAATTTCGACCTTTCAGTCAGTATTTCCTTCTTTTAATACAAAATAAAAACCTAAAGTGAAATTTCCCGAAGTTAAGAACTTAAAAGACTGCACTCCAAAAAGTTTCTCAACGAGTTATCCACAGGTTATGTTCACTTATTCATTGTCTAATTAGGTTTATCCACGTCAAAAACCGATTTATTTTGATATTGTCCACAAACTTATCCACATTATGCACAGTTTTTTCAACATTCACTGTTCTTAAGTCTAAATACACAGTGTGACACAGGTCCTATCAATCTGCACTAGACAGCGCACATGAAATGTGCCAATCCTCCCAACATTTCATTCCCCGACCCCAATCTAGGGCGCAGTGTGACACGAGCGTGAAGTCTTTACGTTGGCAGAATCAGCAAACTCTGTTAAATAAAGCACCCAACTCAAAACAGACGGTGCACATAAAATGTGCCGTCCTCCCAACATTTCGTTCCCCGACCCCAGCCTAGGACGCAGTGTGACACGAGCGTGAAGTCTTTACGTTAGCAGAATCAGCAAACTCCGTTAAAGCGACCGACCCCAGACACGGGGCAGCGCACAAGGTCCCTTCTCGCCATCCTGCAAGAAGGTTAATACGTGCGAAGACCGTGTCTGCAAGAAGGTTAATACGTGCGAAGACCGTGTCTGCAAGAAGGGTAATCCATGCGTTTCGTGGGCTTCAGGGACACTCGGCCATCCTGCAAGAAGGCTAATTCGTGCGAAGACAGTGTCTTCGGGCCAGCGGATGTGCGCTGCCGCCAATGCGCCAAGGATGGCGCTTTTGGCACGATAGTCTCCAGTGGAGATTATCGCCGTAGGCGGGTTCTTTAAAATAATGCTATCGCCGAAGGATGCACCCCGCTCCCCAAAAACAGGAGCTTTCACGGCTAGTTTGCTCTGCGTCGTAAGACTGAGCGCTGTGACACACAAGTCCCTCACACAAGTCCCTTCATTATTTCCCAACTAACCTTGATTCCCTCAGCAACAGTTTCTGGCGAAGGACCTCCAGTGATCCTTCGAGCGCGGACGCAATGCTCAATCCCGATGGATTCAAACAGATCCTCATCAAAAATAGGGGAAAGCTCCTGATATTCACTTAAACTCAACTCTTCCAACCCAATTCCCTTTTTACTACAGTGTAATACGATCCGACCGACTAACTCATGAGCTTCACGGAAAGGTACCCCTTTCTTAGCCATATAGTCTGCAAGATCCGTTGCATTAGTAAACCCACCTTTAGCTCCATAAGCCATCGTATCCTTGTGTACTTGCATCGTTCTCAGCATCGGTTCTACCACCAACAAAGACTTTTGAATCGTATCCACCGCATCAAAGACCTGTTCTTTGTCTTCTTGCATATCTTTGTTATAAGCGAGCGGAAGCCCTTTCATAACGGTCAAGAGTGCAACCAGATCACCATATACCCGTCCCGTTTTTCCTCTCACCAGTTCTGCCACATCAGGGTTTTTCTTTTGCGGCATGATACTTGACCCTGTGGAATACCCATCATCCATGGAGATAAATTGAAATTCCCCACTGGACCAAATAACAAGTTCCTCACACAAACGGCTAAGATGCATCATTAGGATGGATGCGGCTGCTAAAAATTCCAAGGCAAAATCCCGATCACTCACCCCATCTAAGCTGTTTAAGGTCACCCCATCAAAACCCAGTTCCTGAGCCACTTTAGCACGATCAAGCGGGAACGTCGTTCCGGCCATAGCCCCTGATCCAAGCGGAGAACTATTTAAACGTTTCCGTGTATCTTTGAGTCGACCGAGATCACGCAAAAACATTTGCACATAGGCCATTAAATGATGGGCCAACGTGATCGGCTGTGCCTTTTGTAAATGCGTATATCCGGGCATCCAGGTTTCAAGATGCTCTTCCGCTAAATGAAGAAGCGTTTGCAGCAACTGTTCCACTAAATTCTTAGTTTGGTCAATCTCCTCCCTCAAATAGAGTCTTAGATCTAAGGCAACTTGGTCATTCCGGCTACGTCCCGTATGTAGTTTCTTTCCCACTGGTCCAATTCGCTCAGTTAAAAGCTTCTCAACATTCATGTGGATATCTTCAGCACCAATCTCGAACTCCACATTTCCTGCCTGAATATCTTCTAAAATTTCTCTAAGTCCTTCAATTAGATGTTTTGCTTCATCCTCAGAGATAACCCCAACACTACCGAGCATTCTAGCATGGGCGATACTCCCTAGGATATCTTGTTTGTACAAGCGTTGGTCGAAGCGAATTGAGGAATGAAAATCTTCCACCAATGCATCCGTAGTCTTTTCAAAACGTCCTCCCCAGAGTTTCACGTTGCATCTTCCTTTCATTCGTTGCTTTTTGTATCTTTGTACGTCTTCTCTATCTTTTATACCTTTAATTCAGCTAACTGTCTAGGCGAAACAGGGGGACGGATCTCTTATCTGAACTTATTCCGTAGAAGCGATTCAAAATTGCCCCTGCAAAGTTATGCATTCTGACTATATAAAAGAAAGCGCCGGATACCGGCGCTGGCTAATCTTCGCTCTTATTTACGCAACCCTGACTGTTTCTCCATTAAAGCTCTTACTTTTAATGGTAAACCAAAGAGATTAATAAATCCGCCCGCATCCTTTTGATCATATACGCCGTCTTCACCGAACGTTGCGAACGCTTCATTATAGAGCGAATAGGGGGATTTTACACCCGCTAATGTACAATTACCTTTGTATAATTTCACTCGTACCGTACCTGTAACGTTTTTCTGGGTCACATCGACAAAGGCATCTAAAGCTTCACGAAGCGGGGAATACCATACTCCATCATAAACAATTTCCGCATACTTTAAGGCTATTTGTTCTTTGTAATGGAGCGTAAGACGATCCAGTGTAAGATGTTCTAAAGCCTGATGAGCCATATAAAGAATTGTTCCGCCCGGTGTCTCATACACGCCACGCGATTTCATCCCAACGAGGCGGTTTTCTACCATATCGACAATTCCGATCCCGTTTTTTCCACCCATTTCGTTGAGGGTTTCCAATAAAGCGACAGGAGCGATCGTCTTACCATCTAAAGTTGTGGGCACCCCTTGTTCAAACCCAAGTTCGAGGTAAGTCGCCTCATCGGGCGCATCCTCTGGGGAAACACCCAGTAAATAAAGGTCACGAATCGGTTCATTCCACGGATCTTCCAAGTCCCCACCCTCATGGCTTAAATGCCATAGGTTGCGATCCATGCTATAAGGACGATCTTTGGTCACTGGGACAGGAATTCCACGTGCTTCAGCATAGTCGATGCAATCTTCTCGGGACTTGAGATCCCAAATCCGCCAGGGAGCAATAATCTCCAAATCGGGATTAAGTGCTTTAACACTCACTTCAAAGCGAACCTGGTCATTTCCTTTGCCCGTTGCGCCATGAGCTATCGCAACGGCACCTTCCTGCTCAGCAATTTCCACTAAACGACGAGCAATCAGAGGACGGGCAAAGGAAGTCCCTAAAAGATACTTTCCTTCATAAACTGCTCCGGCCTTTAAAGTCGGAAAGATAAACTTCGTGATAAATTCTTCTCTCAGATCTTCGATATACAGTTTGCTTGCCCCACTTTTGGTAGCCTTTTCCTGAAGGGGAGCCAACTCTTCCCCTTGCCCGAGATCTGCTGCCATGGCAATTACGTCATACCCATAAGTTTCCTTAAGCCAGGGAATAATAATAGAAGTATCCAACCCACCGGAATAGGCCAAAACGACTTTTTTCATTGTCCGATCTCCCTTTTTTCCTTGTATTAATATCGTCGTGTTAATCTACTGATTATAGTACACATTTAACCTAAAAACTATTTGTTTTGACTCAAATCCTTCGATTTAAGAGGCATGCAAGTTGGAAATGATCCTTGACTTGCCTTCTGCCTAGATCACTAACGCCATAATCGCTTTCTGAGCATGCAGACGATTTTCTGCTTCATCAAATACTACAGATTGGGGCCCTTCAATTACTTCATCTGTAATTTCCTCTCCCCGATGAGCTGGAAGGCAATGCATAACGATGGCGGATTGGTCCGCTCGTTTCATTACATCTGAATTAATCTGATACCCTTCAAAAGCCGTCATACGCACTTTTGCCTCTTCTTCTTGACCCATGCTGGCCCAAACATCCGTATAAAGCACATCTGCACCTTTAACAGCTTCTAAAGGATCATCAATCACTTCTACAGAACCGCCGTTTTCTTTGGCGTCCGCCTGGGCCAAGGCAACAACCGATGGATCCGGCTTGTACCCCTGAGGAGAAGCAATAACTACATTCAATCCCATCTTCGCTCCGCCAAACAGCAGCGAATGAGCCATGTTGTTACCATCTCCAATGTAGGCTAGCTTCAAGCCCGCTAAGCGACCTTTATACTCCTGAATGGTCATGAGATCTGCCAGAACCTGACAGGGATGAAGTAAGTCAGTCAATCCATTGATAATCGGAATCGTAGCAAACTTCGCCAAATCTAAGACTTCTTGATGACTAAAGGTCCGTATCATAATTCCATCGACCATTCGAGAAAGAGTACGCGCCGTGTCAGCAATCGTTTCTCCTCTTCCCAATTGGATATCCCGTCCGCTAAGAAAGAGCGCATGCCCTCCGAGTTGGTACATTCCTACCTCGAAGGAAACCCGGGTCCGTGTAGAGGACTTCGTAAAAATCATCCCCAAGGTCTTACCTTGAAGAATTGTATGGGGCCGTCCGGCTTTTTGTTCTGCTTTAATTTCTCTAGCTACATCTAAAATGCAACTTAATTCATCTTGAGAAAAATCATGAAGCGATATAAAGTCCCGTCCTTTGAATATTGATCGCTCTATTGTTTTCATGTGTCACCCATCCCTTCGTTATGAATTATTATACTTTTTTATGTATAATAATACAATACTTAAAATCACTTTTTTCACATGGTTAGGATTATACCATAACCAAATTCCATAAAATTCCGATACCTCTGTGAGCTAGTACATACAGTTATATTTCTTGAATCTTACTTAGTATACAATGCTGCAAAAGTACCTTCAAGGCATAAGCTTCAAGAATCTGTCAAGTTATGAGATGAAAGCAGATCTAAAATCTGGTATAATATAAGAATTAAGGAAAGTTCGATCCATAACCCTTGATTTGACACCCACAGTCACACTCATAATTACTTTATTCAAACAAGTCTTTACCTCGATTGAGGGATAGCATTCTTTCACAACCAACAGTTTCAGCGAAACCAAAAACCAGAACCATTCAGACTTCCTGGTTTCTTACAGTAGAATAATGGGAGTTATTTTATGCCGTTATCACAAGGTGAGGGAGAAGAATATTCATACTCTTATCTCACTTGGCAGGAAGATGAAAGCTGGGAGATTCCCTTTCAGATAAACCCTGCAAAGTCTATCCTGCGCTATTTTGTGTAAGATTAACGATGGATGATGAAAAAGAAAATGAGAATACTAAAAGAGTCGTTGAGCCGGATATTACTATTGTATGCGATAATCTAAACTTGACGAAAAGGGCTGTAATGGTGCTCCTGATATGATCAGTTTGAAATCTTATCGCCATTTTCTCAATTAAAATGGACCGATTCATAAAGTTCAATAGTTATGAAAAAGCAGGCGTTAGAGAATATTGGATTGTTGAACCCGAGGGAAAACTGGTAAGTGTCTTTGTACTCCAAAATGATCGAAGATATGGTCGCCCAGAGATATATACCGAGGATGACAAGATAAGAGGCTCTATTCTTACTGATCTTATTGTTTTGATTTGAAACCAGTATCTGAAGGTATTTAGGGAGGAATGCACATGACCTTGACCTGGTCCGAACGTATTAAATTGGCTTGGACAACATTTAAGAGAGAAGCTCTCCCCTTGTATGGCTGGTCCTTCATTTTCTTAGGCATTGGTGTTGTTTTAATAGTTGCCACGGTTATGGGTGTTATAGCCCAATTGCGCCAATTTGGCTGGGCTATTCCTCATAGCAATGGTAGCTCATTTTCATCTGGGATGCCTGTCCCCGGGATACCTCCAACCCCAGATTTAAGTCCCTTTGTTGGCCCGTTCGGATCATCAAATCTAGGTCCCTTTAACTTCTTCGGCGGGCCATTGAGTAGTTTACCCAATCTTCTATCGGCTGCTGAAAGCGTAGCCGGAATTTTTTTGTTGATACTTATTGTCGGTTGGTTATTCGGATCCGCTTTTTATACTGGACTATTCAACTTGACCGCTAAGGCCTATAGAGAAAAGGTAACTTTCAAAGATTTTAAGTTTAAAGGTTTTTTCCGTATCCTTGGCTGGCAAGGTTTTCTTCTTCTGATCAAGCTGCTCCTCTTAATCATTGGGCTGTTTGGCGCCTATACCATGAGCCACTCTCACTACACGCTCGTGGCTTTCTTAATTGTTTACGGGCTTTTTATTACTGCTATCGGCTTATATGCATTACCCTGGCTTATCACATCTACCATATACCTTTTAGCCCACAGCAACGAAGGATTTTGGGATGCACTTAGAGGCAGTTGGAGATTCTTCCAGAGGCACCTGGGGATACTTTGGGGATACATTGGAACCGTTATTCTGATTGAAATAGCACTGCAAATTCTTGGCCGAATTTCACACGCCCTCACAGGAATAGCCTCC
Source organism: Desulfosporosinus sp. OT (assembly GCF_000224515.1). GTDB lineage: Bacteria > Bacillota > Desulfitobacteriia > Desulfitobacteriales > Desulfitobacteriaceae > Desulfosporosinus. The sequence continues at coordinate 14,508 of NZ_AGAF01000105.1, forward strand.
CTAGTAGTCAGCCCCTTTATTGCCGTCTTAGCAATTGTTTGGGTACTGTCAATTGAAGATGATGACCGTAGAGATGATGTAGAACCGCAACTCTATTCAACCGCTTATTCGACCGTACCTTACCAAGAGGCACAAGTAACACAAGAAACAATAATTACTCCACCGTCCTCTGAATCATTAGCCATAGATTCCCCCTCTCCCCAACCCAAGATTGACTTACATAAGTCAGAACCAGAGCCTTTGCCTCCTGCTGCTCCCTCCCCTGAAGATTCACCCCGATATTGTCCTTCTTGTGGAAGGGCTAATACGGGTACAGCCTATTGCCCACAATGTGGGACAAAGCTCTAACCTGATCAATAAAACTCCTGCTCGACAAATCGTCCAGCAGGAGTTTTTTCTACAATAATTAGCGCCCAGTCTTTTCATCCCAAGCAAATGGGAGTTTCTTAGCGTGTGTTAATCACGATAGTCTCCAGTGGAGACTACGCAGAAGTCGCTAATCTCTAGAGTATACCTATCGGCGTAGGATGACTATCACTGAAGCCGCATCCTACAATAAACACTATCGACGATGTAGGATGCTAGAGAGACTTCCGCCCTACAAACTCCTCTACAGCTCCAAATACTCCTGCAACGAAAGAACCTGAGGAGTGGTTTGGCTCCGTATCTCTTGTAACGCTCGGACAACCGCTTTCGCGGTATCCATTGACGTAAAGCAGGGAACCTTGTGTTCTGCTGCTAGCCTTCTCAATAAATAACCTGTAACTTCAGGGGTTTTGCCTTTAGTAGGCGTACTAAGTATAAAGGCAAATTCTCGATGCCGAACAGCTTCTCGAAGAGCTTCGCTGGACTCACTAACCTCTTCAACTTTCACCCCGCACAAGGCTAGGGCCTTGGCTGTGTCGCCTGTCCCTTTGACGCCAAACCCCAGCTGAGCTAGTTGTCGAGCTAAGGTAATCGCCTCTGGGCGGTCCTTTTCACCTACCGACACCAAAATGTTTCCCTCGTTCGGAAGTGGAATATGGGAGGCAGCAAAGGCTTTCGCCAAAGCGTGCCCGAATTGAGTGTCCATCCCTAAGACCTCACCGGTCGATTTCATTTCAGGTCCCAGCGATGTTTCGACTTTGGTCAACTTTTCAAAGGAAAAAACCGGAGCTTTAACTACGACAAACGGTACCTCAGGTGCAAGGCCCCGCGTATAACCCAAATCTTTCAAGGTTTTCCCAAGGGATACTTGAACCGCCAGGTTAACTAAGGGAATCCCCGTGACTTTGGAAAGAATCGGCACTGTGCGACTTGCCCTTGGGTTCACTTCAAGCACATACACCTTGCCTCGAACGACTACAAATTGGATATTGATAAGTCCTTTGATGCCGCTTCCTTCGGCAATACGACAGGTGAAATCTTGAATCTGATCGATTTCAGCTGGTGTTAAACTTTGCGGCGGATATACCGCCAAGCTATCCCCCGAGTGGACTCCCGCCCGCTCAATATGCTCCATAATACCCGCTATCACAGTGGTTTCTCCGTCTGAGACGGCATCGATTTCAACTTCTTTACCTTCCAGGTACCTATCCACCAAAATCGGATGTTCAGGGGATAAGTGGATCGCCCGCCTCAAATAGTCTTCCAGCTCATTAATATTCTCCACCACTTGCATAGCACGTCCTCCGATAACGTAAGAAGGGCGAACGATAACCGGAAATTCGAGTTCCTCTGCAACTCTTTGAGCCTGCTCTACAGCTGTAACGCTTCGCCCTTCGGATTGAGGAATTCCTAAATGGCTTAACAGCTGAGCAAAACGTTCCCGATCCTCTGCCATATCGATCGCGTCGACTTGGGTACCTAAAATTCGAACTCCGGCACGATTCAGTGGCCCTGCCAAATTAATAGCCGTTTGTCCTCCAAATTGAACCAATACTCCATCAGCCTTCTCTTTATTCAACACATGAAGCACATCTTCCAACGTCAAAGGCTCAAAATACAATTTGTCTGCTGTATCAAAATCCGTCGATACCGTTTCTGGGTTATTATTGACCATAATAGATTCTACACCTGCTTCTTGCAAAGCCGTAAGGGCATGGACGGAGCAATAGTCAAATTCGATCCCTTGCCCGATACGGATAGGTCCGGAACCTAAGACAACGACTTTAGAACCGGTGCCAGTCAACACCTCATCCTCTTCTTCATAGCTAGAATAGTAATAAGGCGTTGAAGAGGCAAACTCTGCTGCACATGTATCCACGGTCTTATAAACCGGAATAATCCCATCAGCAAAGCGCATCTTACGAACCATTTCTTCCGAGCGCCCCGTAAGTTTGGCAATAGCTAAGTCTGAGAATCCTTGGACTTTAGCGAAATGCAATAACTCAGTCGTCAACGACTCATTTTGCAACCGCTGTTCAAGTAGAACCAAGTCTTTGATTTTAAATAGGTAAAAGGGGTCTATCTGCGTGAGCATTTGTACTTCGATAATTGTCCAATCCCGGCGGAACGCTTCAGCGATTGCAAAAAAACGTTCATGATCCGTGATGGACAGCTTGTCTTCGATCTCCATCTCGGTCCAGCCTCCAGAGGCTGCAATTCGAAGACCTACACTGCCAATCTCTAAAGAACGCGCGGCTTTAAGCAGCGCCGCTTCTAAGGTTCGTTCCATGGCCATCACCTCTCCGGTCGCTTTCATTTGCGTACCGAGACGATGATCTGCGGCTGGAAACTTATCGAAAGGCCAACGAGGGAACTTGACAACCACATAGTCAAGGGCAGGCTCAAAACAAGCGCTGGTATTTCCGGTAACCGGGTTTGTCAACTCTGGAAGGGTAAATCCTACGGACAGAAGTGCCGCCATTTTGGCAATTGGATATCCGGTCGCTTTCGAAGCGAGCGCACTTGAGCGGCTTACTCGAGGATTGACTTCAATCACAACATATTCCCGGCTCACTGGATTTAAAGCAAATTGAACATTACAGCCACCGTTAACCCCCAAGGCTCGAATAATCTTTAAGGATGACGCCCTAAGCATCTGATATTCAACATCGCTTAACGTTTGTGACGGGGCAACGACGATACTATCCCCAGTGTGAATTCCCACGGGGTCAATATTTTCCATGTTGCAAATCGTAATACAGTTATCAGCGGCATCCCGCATGACTTCATACTCAATTTCCTTCCAACCTGCCACACTTCGCTCCACGAGGCATTGTCCAATCGGACTGGCCTGCAACCCTCTTGGTAAAATTTCTTCTAAGTTTTTGGTGTTTTTTACAATTCCTCCGCCCGTCCCTCCAAGAGTGTAAGCTGGGCGAATAATTAACGGAAATCCCTGTTTTTCGGCGAAGAGCGCCCCCTCTTCCAATGTTGTCACAATGATACTCTCGGCTACAGGTTCTCCGAGTGAAAGCATCGTTTCTTTAAACGCATCGCGATCTTCTGCTTTGTAAATCGTTTCAGCATCACAGCCAATGAGATCCACGTCATAACGCTTTAAGACCCCACTATGGACGAGTTCCATAGCCAGATTAAGTCCTGTTTGCCCACCTAGAGTGGGTAACAGAGCATCTGGGCGTTCTTTGCTGATAATCCTCTCTAAATACTCAGGCAACAAAGGTTCGATATAGGTAATCTCGGCTGTTTTTACATCCGTCATGATGGTTGCTGGATTACTGTTGACCAGGACGACTTCAATCCCCACTTCACGAAGGGCCTTACACGCTTGGGTCCCGGCATAATCAAATTCTGCGGCTTGCCCAATCACAATCGGGCCGGACCCGATGACCAGGACCTTTTTCCACGCCGGGTTAAGAGGCATTATTAGCCCTCCATTCCTGCATTAATTGCGCAAACTCGTCAAAAAGATAAAGGGATTCGCTCGGTCCTGGTCCAGCCTCTGGGTGGTATTGAACTGAAAATACAGGAAAATCCCGATGTTTAACTCCTTCGACGCTTTGATCATTGAGGTTGCGGTGGGTGATGTGCAAGGGAGTCTGATCCAAGCTTTCTTCGGCAATAGCGTAACCGTGATTTTGGGAGGTAATCGTCACTCTTTTGGATTGAAGATCTTGGACCGGTTGATTTCCACCCCGATGCCCAAACTTCATCTTATACGTGTCCCCCCCCAAAGCGAGTGACAAAAGTTGATGCCCAAGGCAAATACCGAAAATGGGTCGTTTGCCCATCAAACCTCGAATCGTTTCTATTCCCACTCCAACCTCCTTAGGGTCTCCTGGCCCATTGGACAGAAAGACGCCATCTGGCTGCAGATCTATGATCTGCTCTGCCGAGGCACTATGCGGAACGACTGTCAGACGGAACCCACTTTCTTGCATCGCCTGTAAAATGTTTTTCTTAATTCCGAAATCAATGACCACAACATGAAACGGATCTATTTCAGCTTGAGCAGGAGGTAAGGTGTAGATTTTCGGGGTACTGACCTTAGCCACAACATCTGCTGGAACCAGCCATTCTTTCAACTTTGGAATTAATTCATTTAGGTTCTCAGTCTCAGTTGTAATAACCCCACGCAAAACACCGTGTTCTCGGATAATCCGCGTCAAAGCACGTGTATCGATCCCTTTAATACCGACAACTCCGGCTTGAGCCAATGTCCTCGAGAGATTCTTCTCCATCTGCCAATGACTAGGATTACGTGCAGCCTCTTTCACGATAAACCCCTGAACCTGGGCCTTTTCCGATTGGTCATCTAGTCTGTTTATCCCATAATTTCCAATGAGAGGATAAGTCATGCATACCATTTGTCCGGCATAAGAGGGGTCCGTCAGAACCTCTTGATAGCCCGTCATACCTGTATTGAAAACCACTTCTCCAAAGGCCTCTCCTGCTGCTCCAAAAGACTCTCCCAGTAAAACTTTCCCAGTCTCAAGTACGAGTGCTGCTTTCATTTCATCCCTCCTCGGGAAAAATCCTTATTCATTTTATAATCCCCTATATCTCTTGCCATTAGTTTTTGACCTTACCGTCTAATCTGGCTCCCTGTTCTCGGTTTTACCTCTGAACCCTGGCTTCCGCCCTCTGAACTCTGGAATTACCAAAGCTCCTGAAAGACTTCATCCAAGATCTCCAAGGCCTTATCCATTTCAGGTTTCTCAACAATCAGGGGAGGAAGGAAACGCAAGACCTGCCCGCCAACGCAGTTGATCAGAAGTCCTTTTTGCCGACAAGCTTCTACGATCTCCGGACCCAGCTTAGAAACGGGCCATCCTAAGATAAACCCTTGTCCTCGAACAGGGTCACCTGTTTGATACTTCTGGGCCAGTTTCTCGAGTCCTTTTCGAAAATACAAGGACCTCTCTTGAACCCCTGCCAAAAATCCTTCTTCGAGTATCACATCTAAGACGGCACACCCTGCCGCAGTCGCCAGAGGGTTTCCCCCAAAGGTTGAAGCATGATCACCCGGCTGAAAAGCTTGCGCAACTTCATCTCTGGCCAACATCGCTCCGATTGGCACACCACCACCCAAGGCTTTAGCTAAGGTCATAACATCCGGAGCCACTCCACTCCATTCACAAGCAAAGAGTTTCCCGGTCCGACCTATGCCGCACTGCACCTCATCAAAAATCAATAGTGCTCCATATTGGTCACACAAAGCACGCGCCGCTTGAAGAAACGCTGTCTCAGCCGGAATTACTCCCCCTTCACCCTGAATAGGCTCGATGAAGACTGCTGCTGTATTTTCATTGACCTTAGATCTTAAGTCCTCGATATCATTCAAGGCGGCATAAGAGAATCCTGAAGGAAGCGGATCATACCCTTCCTGATATTTTGTTTGTCCTGTAAGGGTGAGAGTTGCCAAGGTCCGTCCATGAAATGAATTCTTGAACGAGACTACCTCGCATTTGTGCGCCCCAAAGTTTTTCTTAGCATATTTCCGAGCAAGCTTGATCGCCGACTCATTAGCCTCTGCCCCGCTGTTGCAAAAGAACACTTTATCAGCGAAAGAATGTTTCACTAAGCGCTCCGCTAAAGCGACTTGATTCGGTATCCAGTATAGATTTGAAGTGTGCAGAATTTCTGTGGCCTGTTCTTGCACAGCATGGACAATCGCCGGATGGCTATGCCCAAGTGAGTTGACCGCTAGACCCGTCAGAAAATCCAAATAACGTTTTCCTTCAGAATCCCAGACCCATACGCCATCCCCTTTGACCATCGTCATTGCTAGGCGGCCATAGGTATTCATTACTACATTTTTTCCGCGTTCAATGATTTCTTCAGTTGATATGCCTTCTAACATCTCTTTATACCCCCATTTTCGAGTTCGCTATTCGTCCTTCAAACCACGAACCACTAATTCCGGCTTCTGGCATCTGATCACTGACTTCTGTCAAGCAAACATCGTTCCAATGCCCCCATCGGTAAACAATTCAAGTAAAATAGCATGGCTTAACCGACCGTCTAGGATATGCACACTTCCAACACCGCTCTCTAAAGCTGAGACCGCACATTCTACTTTGGGTAGCATTCCACCGTTTAGAATTCCTTCGTCTACAAGTGTGGCCACTTCTCCTCTGGAAATCGTCGAAATGAGAGAGTTCGGATCGGTTACATCGCGTAGTATTCCTCGCACGTCCGTCAGCAGAAGCAGCTTATCAGCCTTCAATGCCTCTGCTACTTTTCCGGCAACCGTGTCCGCATTCACATTATACGTTTCCCCGTTTTCTCCACTGGCGACTGGAGAAATGACGGGGATATATCCCTGTCCCAGTAAAGTGTGCAAAATATCTGGTGTAACGCTTTGGATTTCTCCAACATACCCCAGATCAATATCTTCCATCTTGCCTTGGCTATTCGCCATCTGCATGGGTTTCTTAGCTGCTATGAGTAGTTGTGCGTCTTTACCGGATAAACCAACACCCTTCCCTCCAAAGCGATTGAGGAGAGAGACCATCTCGGTGTTCAACTTTCCTAACAAAACCATTTGCGCAATCTCCATAGTTTGCGCATCAGTGACTCTTAATCCCCGTACAAATTGGCTTTCAATCCCAACTTTCTTCAGCATGGCATTGATCTCCGGTCCACCGCCGTGGACTACTACGGGCCGAATCCCAACCGAATGCAAGAGCAAGACATCCATGATAACCGATTCTTTCAAGACAGGATCAATCATGGCATGGCCGCCATACTTAATCACAACGGTCTTGCCTGCAAATTTTTGGATATACGGAAGGGCTTCCACTAAAACCCGAGCTTTGCTTAAGCCCTGTTCCATTGGGGTCATCTTCAACACCTCCACTCTTAAGTTCGATAACTCCCATTTATTGTGACGTACTCATGGGTCAGATCACACCCCCAGGCAGTTGCGCATTCTTCCCCAAGGTGAAGGTTCAAGTTGATATGAACGTCTTTAAACTGAAGAATCTCCTTAGCCTTTTCTTCCGAAAATGCAACCCCTCTTCCTGCTTGAGCGACGACTAAATCCCCTAAGAAGATATCCACTTTTTGGGGGTCAAACTCCGCCCCGGCATACCCTGCGGCCGTAAAAATCCGCCCCCAGTTCGCATCTTCACCGAAGAGTGCGGTTTTTACTAAGCTGGAACCACAAATACTCCGGGCAATTTTCCGGGCATCGTCTTTTGTTTTAGCTCCAGATACCATGACTTCCATAAACTTGCTGGCGCCCTCCCCATCTCGGGCAATATCTTGGGCTAGCTGGGTGCAGATCATCTTCACCATTTTCTCAAAGTTCAACAAATCTTCCCCGCTCAAAGTCATCCCAGAGGCCCCATTCGCCAAAAAGAGAACCATATCATTGGTGCTGGTATCTCCATCAACTGTCACCATGTTGAAACTTTCATCGACTGTTTCACGTAAGATACGCTGCAATTCCGCTGAGGGAATACTCGCATCCGTCGTCAAGAAACCTAACATGGTTCCCATATTCGGATGAATCATGCCTGACCCCTTAGCCATCCCGCCAATCGTGATCACGCCTCCTTGAGAACAAGGAAATTCATAGGCATGTTCTTTGACCGTCGTATCCGTCGTCATAATAGCGAGCGCGGCCCGATGTGCTCCGTCATCTGTCGTGTCCTTCTGCCCGCGAATGCCCTTGACCATATCTCCAAGGAGCTCTGCACTCGCCGTTCGAATTCCATTTAAGACCCGTTCTATGGGCATTTCAACTCCGATCACACCAGTCGAGGCCACCAGAACATCCTCAACTGGAATAGCCGTATACATGGCTACAACTTCAGCCATCGCCAACGCGACTTGATCACCAGATTCCCCTACACAAGCATTGGCATTCCCGCTATTGATTACAATAGCCTGGGCCAGACCATCGTGCAAATGACGCTGGGTTAAATAAAGAGGGTGTGCTTTAACTAGGTTTCGAGTGTATACGCCAGCAGCTTGCGCTTGAACTTGCGAAAAAACCAACGCAACATCATATTTATCTTTATACTTTATTCCTGCCTGGACGCCGACCGCATAGAACCCCTTCGGAGCAGCTACACCGCCTTCAATTGACTTCCAAGATTCATCAACATTACCCACGAATTCACACTCTCCTTTTTTGGATTAGGGCCAAAGGGCCGTTCCAGTAATTCCTTGGCTTTCAGTACATCCCATCACAAGATTCATATTTTGAATAGCTTGCCCTGCTGCGCCCTTGATTAGATTATCAATCGTAGCGATTAAGACAGCATTTCCTGTTCTTTGATCTACGGTCAATTGTAAGAAAGCATTATTGCTTCCACTGGCAAACTTCGTCTGCGGCCAAGTCCCCTGCGGCAAAACATGAATGAACTCTTCATTTTCATACTGTTCCAGCCAACAGCCGCGAAGATCTTCCTCTTTAACTCCTTGCTGAACCCCAGCATAGATCGTAACCAACATCCCTCTCGTCATAGGAACTAAGTGGGGCGTAAAATTAACGATGAGCGGCTGTCCTGCAGCCCGGGACAGTTCTTGTTCTATTTCTGGGGTATGACGATGAGTAGCCACCCCATACGCTTTAAAATTTTCATTAACCTCAGAATAATGAAAGCCTAATGAGACCCCTCGCCCTGCCCCGGATACACCAGATTTGGCATCAATAATTACATTTCGTGTATGAAGCAAATTCTTGCGAAGCAAGGGGACCAACGCAAGTAAGGTCGCTGTTGGATAACAACCCGGATTGGCGATTAGAGATTGACCTCTAATTTGCTCGCGATAAAGTTCTGGCAAACCGTATACTGCATCTTTAAGTAACTCTGATGCGGGATGCTTGATCTTATACCATTCCTCATAAACCTGGAATGAATTCAATCGAAAGTCTGCTCCTAGATCAATGACTTTTATATTGCGAGATAAGAAAGTACTTGTTCTTGCCGCTGTTAACCCATGCGGAAGCGCGCAAAAAAGCACATCCAGATCCGGTACATTTTCATCCTGCAGAACCCCTACATTTTGACCATTCCAATGTGGATAAACCGAATCATAATCCTCTCCAGCTACGCTAGACGAAGAGAGATACAAATCATTGACTTCTTCATGACGTTGCAACAAACGCACCAATTCCTGCCCCGCATAACCTGTGGCCCCAAGAACACCGACCTTCATATCGTGCCCCTCCATTCTCTGGATTAATTCTTTCTATAATTATACATATCGTCGCATAAAAATACAATCCTTTGCCACAAAAAAGAGGGGGTCCCCCCAGATTTCGTTCTTCAATCTTCGAACCACAATTAGCCGCGTATAGCATTCGATATAGGAAACATACTTCAAGTGGAGTATTTAACTAACCTGAAGTATGTTGAACTTATCGTTGGGGGATTGGAACCTCGAACCTCGTTTAATGGTCATTGGATAACCAATATTTCACCTATCTAATCGAAACTCCCGCTTTATTTGTTGCAAAAGTTTTTTATCACTTAATACATCCGAACCTGTAAAGGCAAGCACCTGCATTGCTAGCATCACAAGGTTTTCCCCATCTGACGAGAGCGCCGCTTGGGCGAAATCTCGAGTATGCGGGATTTCTGTACCTGCTCCTAACGTTAAATACGGATGAATTGCCGGAACTGTCCAACTGACATTTCCCATGTCCACAGATCCCATAGCAGTTTGAGGGGCAGATATCTGCTTGACCCCTAACTCGCGAAGGTTTTTCGTGAAACATTCAGCCAATGACTGGTTTGTATGCATCTCATCATATGAAAACTCGAATTTCTGCCAAGTCATCTTTGCCGAAACCATCGAGGCAGCTCCTTCAGCACAACGAATCACTTTTCCTCTCAATTCATCCAAATCCTTGCGTTTGCGGGCTCTCAGATAAAAACGTGCTACAGCACGTTCTGGAATAATATTCGGGACGGATCCTCCCTCTGTAATAATTCCGTTAATTTTCATATCCGGCGAGATCTGCTTTTTAAGTGCATTGATTCCGACAAAAAAATTTATAACTGCATCTAAAGCATTAATCCCAAAAGATGACGCTGCAACAGCGTGAGCAGCACGTCCGTGAAAAGTAAATTCCAACGCATCCAGAGCAAGACTGGAAATAACCGGAACATTTTGACTTCCTGGATGAAACATTATTGCAGCGTCGACATTCTTGAAAATTCCTTGCTCAACGAGGGTCACTTTCGCTCCACTAGTTTCTTCTGCCGGGCAGCCGATGACTAAAATCTCACCTGAAAGTTCTAAACTCTTACTTAAAACAACTGCCGCACCAGCACTGGCTGCTCCTATTAAGTTGTGTCCACAGCCATGCCCCACCTCTGGCAACGCATCATATTCCGCCAAATAAGCAATCCGAGGACCTGGACGTGTACCCGAGAATCGAGCCAAAAAAGCTGTCTCTACTCCGGCAATCCCACGTTTTACTTCAAACCCATGTTGCTGAAGAAAACGGCTTAACACCTCGGACGCAAAGAATTCCTTATATCCGAGCTCTGGATGCTCCCCGATTTGGCGGGCAACCTCCCATACTTCCTTGCGCAGATGCTGTGCCTGATCTTTGAAAAACGCTTTAATCGCATCCATGGGATATCCCATCTCTCTTCTTAAATTCTTTCTCTATTTATTCATCTGTTTAAACCACGGCTAAACTCTACAATCAGTTATTTTAACTTTTAAGTAAAGTGCTTTCCATTGTGAACAGGGTTAAACCTTCTGAATATTACCATCACGGATAACACCCCCAGAATTGGCCAGGAAACCACACCCCATAGAAGAATTAGACCTGTTTTCAGCTCACGGAAAAGTAACATACCCTGTAAGATTTGGTGTCCGACATACTGCAACTCGGAGGTGAACGGCAAGCCAGCGAGTATGACCAGTAACACCTGCAACCCTGGATAGAGCAGATTTCCTTCAAACCATAAAAATGCTCCAAAAGCAAATCCAATGGTCAGTAAGCTTATAGCTAACCCAAGCCCCCATTTTCTGCGCTCAGCTAGGACCTTCACTCTAAAATTCACAGGGTGTACCACAATCTGAGCCATGATTTGAGCTTGAAAACTTTCTAATGCTGCTTGGGGAATTGGTTTATCCTGAAATAGTTGAGTCCACAACTCGTTCTCCGTCTCCATCATAGATATTCCTCCTCTCCAAGTGCTGGCGTAGTTTTTCTTTTCCCCGATGGAGGTAGGTCTTGACCCGGCTTACGGGAACCTGCAATACTAAGGCGATCTCTTCGTACGAAAGTTCTTGTTTATAACGCAAATAGAGTGTTTGTGCATAATGTTCAGGAAGCTCATTTAACACCTCAGAAAGCATGGAAGCTTGTTCTTTCGCTATCCAAACTTCCTCAGGCCTAGGTTGATGATCAACGAGGCTTTCATTCAGAATCAACGGAACTTCTCTACGCCGTTTACGAAGGAGGTCAAGGGCTTTGTTACGAGCGATAGCATATAACCAAGCCCGAAACAGATGAGCCTCCGAGTATCGATACAAGTTGCGGTAAGCGGCTAGAAACGCCTCCTGCGCACAATCCAAAACATCCTCCTCCGAACCAAGCGTTCGTCGCAAAAAATAAATTAAAGGCTCCTGATAACGTCGAACAAGATCAGCATATTGTTCGTGATGACCAGCTAGTACTTGCCGAATGATCTCGGCATCTTCCATACCATTCCGGCTCCCATCCCAAGGCTCTTTTAAGCTCTCATTAATTCTCCTACTCTCAATACGTAAGGCTAACCACAAAAGTTTCAGTTAATTGACATGGTACCCTTCCATTTTAACCCACAATCGTTTTATAAGAAAGGCCCATTTGGAGGGGAAGTTTCATTGACTAATAAATACGCTTACCAAACGCAGAACAAATCAGCCCTACCGCTAGTTCGGCTGTTTTATTCTGATGATCCAAGATCGGATTCACTTCAACAATATCCATACTCGATAGATAGCCAGAATCTGCTAGGAGTTCCATTGCCAAATGTGCCTCCCGATATGTAATTCCTCCGATAACTGGAGTTCCAACACCTGGTGCCTCTTCTGGATCAATGACATCTACATCAAAACTAACATGAATTCCATCCGTTCCCTGGGAGGCAATTTTTATGCTCTGAGCAACCACTTCCTTCATTCCTCTTTGATCAATATCCCGCATAGTAAACACTGTGATCTTAGATTGGTGAAGCATTTCACGCTCTTTGGAATCTATTTCACGGGCCCCTATAATTACCGTGTTTTCCTCTCGTATCTTTTTTTGTTGTCCTCCAATAGATATTAATTCCTGCGCACCAATTCCATTGGACACCGCCAAGGACATCCCATGAATATTTCCGCTGTCCGTGGTATCATGTGAGTTATAATCCCCATGTGTATCAAACCAAATCAAACCAAAACTACGGCCTTCTGTTGCCAAGCCTGCAAGAGCTCCGATTGCCAGGCTATGGTCTCCACCGAGGATTAAAGGAACGACCCCTTCCTTTATTGCCTCCGACACCTTCAGATAGAGCAATTCATTGATCGTTACAATTTCCGGTAAATACTTTAGCCGCTTGTCCTTGATTTCTCGTGTCTCTGGGACCGGAACCTCTAAATTTCCATGATCCTCAATGTCCCATCCTAACCTCTGTAGACGCTCGTTTAATCCAGCATATCTAATTGCACTAGGGCCCATATCCACCCCACGCCGGCCAGCCCCTAAATCAATAGGTACCCCAATAATTCGGATGACTTTTTTATTCATACACTTACTACCTCACTTTGACCAATCTTCACTTTAATGTGCCCCGAAAAAGAAAAAAGCTTGCAAATAATTTGCAAGCATATATTTCGTACACAAGTCAGGAACCGACCCGTGTCTCCCGATTCTTCCAAACCCAGTGACGCAGCATGACACGAGCGCGACGTCTTACGTAAGCGGAAAAGCAAACTTCCGTCCCCACTCCCGTCCCAGAATAACGAAATCTGTAAAAAAGACCCCAGTAAGACGGTGCACATGAATGTGCCGTCCCCCAAACACTCGTCACCTGTCACGAATCCTCAACAATCTCCAAAGCAAGACTAAGCGTTCCCCCGAGACGCAGTATGACACGAGCGCGACGTCTTTACGTAAGCAGCCTAGCAAACTTCCGTTCAAGCGACCGACCCCAAATACGGGGCAGCGCACAAGGACGTGCGCTGCTGCCAATGCGCCAAGGATGGCGCTTTTGGCACGATAGTCTCCTGTGGAGATTATCGCCGTAGGGGGCTCTTTAAAATAATGCTATCGCCGAAGGATGAACCCCGCTCCCTAAAGCCAGGAGTTTGAACGGTTAGTTTGCTCTGCGTCGTAAGCACCGAGCACTGTGTCAAACAAGTCCTTCCTACTTTGTCAATCGGTGAATCAATTCCTCCGAGGTAAGGCCCGGCGACAAAGTAAACGCTCCTGCTCTAAACTTACTTTCTACTCCCAATTGATGAGCGACCACTAAGAAAGAATCTTTGTCCTTTATAAAGCCCTGTGCGAGTAACAATTCTGCTATCTGTTCGGAACTGGCTCCTTTTGGAACGATAAATTTCTGCTCAATTTGCGTGGAGGTTTGGGGATTAGGCGATTGACCTTGCGATGGTTGAGTCGATGCTGGAGGTTGAATAGCTGCAGAAGGTTGAGGCTCTGAAAGGGAATCGGTTTGTTTCGCCCCCGCTACGAAAGGCTGAGTTGTTGTTTGCTGCTTAGCGAGGGATGCAGAAGATGTTTCTTGCGATCCTACCGCTTGTCCCTGCAATGGAGTGATAACCAAAGCCAACATCGCACTCAAAATAAGCCCTGAACCCAAACCTAGCCAATAGGAACGCGTAACTTTCATAGAGTCCCTCCTTTGGACTGCGTCCGCAAAACCATCCTTACTGCATCTTGACTTAGTGATAAGTGTTGGGCAATTTCATGTATCCGTTGCCCGTTGGCAGCAAGTTCCAATACTTCTTGGTATTTCGGTGAGATATGGCGTTGCTGTTCACTCTCACTGCAACTTTCTCTCTGTTCTTTGGCATTTAACCTATACAGTTTACTTTTTCCCTTACCTTCGGATACTTTATTGATTGCTTCATCAGTTTCCTTAAGGTCAACTTCTTTAAGTTCATTTTGATTAGTTCTTTGTAGTTTCTCTTCTAGAACATGAACCTGATCTTGAACTCTAAGAATTTCTCTTTTCAAATATGCAAGTCCTTTTAAAGCAGACATGGACTCTTCGCTGGGTGAACTCTGCCAGCGCCAACCCAACAACAAAAAAATAACTCCAAGAAGAAATAAAATGATTGGTAAGATGTCCACAATTATTCCTCCTTTCCTTCAACCGTTCTGTTTTGAGTCGTAGAAGTTTTCAACTTCTAACATTCGTGTTTGAGTCATGACAATGCTCAAACCCTGAAATCCTATTCAAGTTATGACCGGCGTAAAGCACAACTAAGACATCTACCAATTTTAAAAGACTTCTCCGCTGTGCTAACCCGTGCGAAGACAGTTTCTTCGTGTGGGCACAAGTCTAGCTTTCTTTTCATTTTTAAGTATTCGCTAAAGAAAAATAGTTCTCCTGCAACAGTATTATTTTCCAATTACATCTTCTTTACTTTAACTCTTGGGCCCTTCCGTTTGTTTGCTAAAATAGACACTTAAACCTTGATAAATAGCAATAGCTAGCTTTTCTTGATACTCTGGCGTTGTTAGGAGTTGTTCTTCTTCAAGGTTTGAAAGGAAGCCAAGTTCAACGGTTACTGCTGCTTGATGTGCTTTTTTCAAAACATATATATCTTGATTTGCCTTAATCACTCTTTTGCCATTCGTCATCTTATTCAACTCCTGCTGAATTGATTGAGCCAATAACTTGCCTTCCGGCGAATCCGAATGATAAAACGTCTGGGCGCCAGTCAGTTTTGGGTCAGGAAAACTATTGGCGTGAATGCTAATATAAACTTCAGCCTGACTGTCCATAGCAAGTTGGATACGTTGTGCTAAATCTTCTCGTTTTCGCTTTAATAGGCCCTGTGAAGTTCCTAAGTCTCTATCATCCTCGCGGACCATAATTGTCTTAGCTCCACTTTGCTGAACTAAGGCCTGTAGGCGTTTAGATACGGCCAAAGTCACATCTTTCTCTAATACCTTACCTTTACCCACAGCGCCTGGGTCCACGCCCCCGTGACCAGCATCGATCACAACAACTCTATTGCCTAAAGTCCAACTCCATATTTCTTCATCTTGCCCACGAATTCCCCATCCTAGAGCTAACATCATAAGAAGTGCCAGCGTAATTCCCAGAATAGCTCCCTTACGTCGCTTCAAACTTACTACCCAGATTGGTCTCATTCGCATCCGCCTCCCCCAGTCTATTCCGTCTTACCTTATGGGGGAGACCTTCGGAATATGCATTTGGCTTGTCAAAAAAGTACAAGAAAAAAATTAAGTACATAAACAATACTTTGCTTGCACCCACACGAAGACACTGTCTTCGCACGTATTAACCCTTCTTGCAGACACTGTCTTAGCACGTATCCGCCTACTTGTTAGCCTCGGCGAACGCGACTGCCGTAGTTAACTTATGCGCTGGCCAAGACTCGAACAGGACGTTCGAGGTTAGAGCATCGCCATGGATGGCTAGACTAGTACTGAAAGACCGCCCCACAGCAAGGGCGGTCTTTCGTCTTTTTCATGTTGTTTATATCTAATTAAGATCTTCTGCTCTTAGAATACAATAGAGTTGTAGATATTTAAGGATGAATATGTCAAGAATTGATTAAGAATTTCAACCTGGATAAAAAAAGATCCCCACCGTGATGGGAATCTTTTTGCAAAAAGATTATTTCCCAAATAATCGCGTCCAAAAGCCACGATTTTTAAGTTCTCTAAATTGCAGTCTTTCCTTATTCACGGGGTTTCTTAGGTCGACACTGGCCCAAACTAATTTAATTGTAATCATCCTTTCTTAGTCATACTTATATTATGTATTACATATAAGTATATCCGTCCTTGTGCATTTTTAAACATGAAACATCCTCTTCCCTAACTCCCTGATAGAGACACTCTTCAACTGATATTAATCCATCATCAAATTCCATTTTCCCTTAAATCAGCTAGATTTTCTACTTATATTGCAACTAATAATATGTATTTTTATAAAGTCGTAAAACCATTAAGAATGTCACATGGAAGGAATATCCTTTTTAATATCGAAAACCTGTATGATTTACTATTTTTAAAGAAAGAGTTGTTTAAAGAATGAAATTAATTATTATCTTAGTGTTTATCGGTATTCTACTCTCTGCCGTAAGGACATTGCCTTCAATCGACCAATACGAATAACATTCTCTAGTCGATATTAAGGAGTAATTTATTGAACAATGTATCAAGAGCGGGCTCATACACCTGTGATTGAAACAGTGCCTGTTACCGAGTCAAAATTCATAGATTTTCCCAGAGTCTTACTAAATGAGAAATCCCCAAACCACAAGGGTTTGGGGATTTGTATTTTCTTAACGTTTGGAGAATTGGGGAGCCTTACGAGCTTTCTTCAAGCCATATTTACGACGTTCCTTCATACGTGGGTCACGCGTAAGGAAACCGGCTCTCTTAAGGCTTGGACGAAGACTGGCATCCGCCTTCAGTAAAGCACGGGCAATACCTAAGCGTATCGCACCAGCTTGACCTGTGGTGCCACCTCCGTGGGCGAGAGCGATAACATCATATTTAGCAAGCGTATCTGTAATGTTAAATGGTTGTTGCACAATCATTTCTAATGTTTTCTTGCCGAAATACTCTGCTACTTCACGCTTGTTGATGATGAATTTTCCTTCACCCGGAATTAAACGAACGCGAGCAATTGCATTTTTACGTCGTCCTGTCGCAGCATATTGTAATTGAGTTGCCATGTTTTACTTCCTCCTTCCTTAAACTACTGAATCGTCCAGATTTCAGGTTGTTGAGCTTGATGCGGGTGCGAATCTCCCTTGTACACATTTAACTTTGTGTACATTTGGGCGCCCAACTTGTTATGAGGAAGCATTCCCTTCACGGCATGTTCCATAGCTCGTTCAGGCATAATTTGCATTAATTTTTTATAGGGGATTTCTTTTAACCCACCAGGAAACCCTGAGTGACGACGATAGAGTTTGTCATTTAGTTTATTACCAGTTAGAACCAATTTCTCTGCATTAATAATAATGACATGATCCCCAGTATCAACATTAGGGGTAAATGTCGGTTTATGTTTACCTCTTAAGAGACGTGCTGCTTCAGTAGCAATACGACCCAAGGGGATTCCCGCAGCGTCAATGATAAACCATTTGCGCTCTTGGTTTTGCGCTTTCGCAAAAAACGTGGTCATGACTTTCCCTCCAATTTAGCAGTTTTTTGTTTTTCCTCACGCGCATGGGGCTCAATCATGCTTGTGGTATGCCAGGGGCATGGGGCTCAATCATAACCAAGGCATAAAAACTCATATTGATATTTTATTTAAATTTCTATTCTTTGTCAAGTATTTTCGTGTTTAATATTGGATATTCACTATACGATTCGATATTTGTTAATTGATACTCGTACCTAGATTAATAGTTATCCGGCAAAAGATCTCTAAAAACTTCAAATGGACTTTGTTCCGTATAATTCACATAAGCAAGAGTTAGACCATGGGCAGGCGCAATTATACGGGCCCGTTTCCGTTCTTGGCTGGCTATAATTTCTGGGATCTCTTGAGAGAGAATCCGACCTTTTCCCACATCCATTAGTGTTCCGACCATAATACGAACCATATGGTATAGAAATCCATTCCCCACGCAAGAGACCCTAATTATACCTTTATCTTCTTTCACTTGACAACGATAAATCGTTCGTTCAAATGTCTTACTTGCTCCACCAGCCGCTGCAAAGGTTTTAAAATTATGATGTCCTTCGAATAAACTGGCTGCCGCCTGCATCTGATTTACATTTAAGGGAATGGGCACATGAGAGGCATATAGGCGCAGAAATACATTAGGAATGCGATGGTTGTCAATCTGATAATCGTAGCGTTTCCACTTTGCTGACCACCTGGCATTAAAGTCATGCGGTACACTTTCTGCCTGAAGGATACGTATATCCCTGGGCAACAAACTGTTAAAGGCCTTCGGGATTTTTTCTTCCGGAATTCTTGCTGCTGTCATAAAGTTCACGACTTGCCCAGATGCATGCACTCCCGCATCCGTCCGACCTGCAGTAGCTAGGGTTACCTCTTCCTCGACTAATTTTTTCCATACTGCTTCTAAAGTTCCCTGAATTGTGGGACCATAAGTTTGATCCTGTCGCTGGAACCCATGATAGTTTGTTCCGTCATATGCTACTGTTAGCCTAATGTTTCTCATTTGATACTTCTAGCCTCCGCTACGTATAGATTTAAGTCTATCTCCATACCAAAAGTAATATTCCCCAAACTCCCACAATCAGAACTCCTAAGCGATCCTTGGAAGTCTGCTCATGAAGGGTGAGGGTTCGGTAGTTGCCCGAACCATATCCTCGAGACATCAGGTTTTCAGAAAGTTCTTCTGCTCGCCTCAAACTAAGTAAAATGAGCGGTACTATGAGCTGAATTATTTCCCAGAATCGTTTAATCTTGGAGTGAGGCCACTCGCTTTTTAACAATCTAACTTTCCATATCAGGATGGCCTCCTCCACAATAAGCGGAATAAAGCGCAGTGTTAAGGTAAGTAAAAGTGCAAAGTCCGCAGCTTTGGGTGTAATACGGATGAGCGGGTTAAAAAAATACGCTATTCCTACCCCTTGCGCGAGAGGCATTGTTACTGCCGTATAAAGACGAGTTAATCCAAAGATCAGGGATATACGCCAAACCATGTCAACAGCTTGTGCTAAACCACCCATTGACCAATGCCCAAACCAAATGGCTCTGTTTTCTGGCCAGACCCACCCTGTCACTAGTCCATAAAACAATCCCACCCAAAAAAGGACAACTATGAGCGAACCATATATTTTAATTGGGACACGACTTAATAACACAAGTCCCAGGAGGGCAAAGGAGGTTAAGAGAAGCCCCTGCCAGCGGGTCATTGTTATTAGAAGGGACAAAATAGCTAACCCCCCGACCTTTATCCTTGGATCAAAACGGTGCAACAGGCTATTACCTGGGTAATAGAGTTCAAAAGCTTTGATACTTTGCCCTCCCTCCTCTTAGCAGCGGACACCAGCTGCTCGAAATTGCTCCTGATGCTCTTGCCAACTCTGGATCGAGCAATCTAAGACCACGTTCCCGTTCTCTACCAACCAAATCCGATCAGCATCCTGTAGGACTTCTCTTAGATCGTGTGTAACATATAGTATCGTCATATCCCATGCCGAAATCATTGTTTGAATCCCTACTCGGCTTGTTGCGTCTAGTCCAAGTAACGGTTCATCCAGTAGAAGAATCTCTGGGAGAGTTCGCAAAGCTGCTGCTAGGGCGACCTTTTGGCGTTCTCCACCACTCAAACGCTCAGGAGCAACATCCGCCATGCTTACAGGGAGACCAAAATTCTCCAATATTGCTAATCTCTCTTTATTTTTTATCTTCAAGTCTTGCTGAGACTCTCCATAAAAAATCTCATGATAGACGCTGCGGCCAATCAGATATTCTCCTGCCTCTTGAAGAACTAAACGGATTTTTGTACGCAGTATATTCAAATTCGCTTTTGTAATCTGTTCTCCGCCAACTATTAGTTGCCCCTCATTGGGCAGAATTAGGCCAACAGCACTTTCTAAAAGTGTTGTCTTGCCTGAACCAGAAGGACCAACTATGCCAATAAATTCGCCCGTCCTTACAACGTTATTCAGGTGTAGACGGGAATCATAGTTAGCCTGTCTCCATTCCAGAGCAGCTGGTTGTTCTAACAAATCTTTTGCTCTTGGTTTTCCTGAGTCCATTATCTGTGAATATTTCTGTTTTGGGTCTAGCGAGATCGGATTAATGTATACCTTCCTAAGACCATCTGGAGAATACATCTCACCGTTGACAAATGCCTCACTGGGATTACCCAAGTCTGAGATTTTTCCGTTTTTGATAACCAAGAGACGATCCGCTTGTCTTGCTAACTCTGGGTCATGAGTAATCCAAAGTTGCCCGGTTTGAGCATGGACTTTAAATAAGAGTTTCAGCACGTTCGCTTGAGCGTGCATATCGAGCATGGTTAAGGACTCATCCAATATAAGAAAGGATGGCTGCAATGCTAAAATAGCAGCAGTAACCAAGCGTTGTCTTTCTCCGCCTGAAAGTGTCGCAGGAGACTGGTCTTCCTTACCCTCTAAGCCCACAGACGCAGCCAGCTCCAGCACTCTATTTACCACGGATTGTCTATCCCATCCCAGGTTTAAAAGTCCAAAGCCCAACTCTTCTGCTACCGTTGCGCCAATTGTTTGCCGACGAGGATGTTGCCCTACAAGCCCGATTTCTTGCCACCTTTTCACTGTGTTCCAATCACAAACAGTGTCGTCAAACGTGAGCCGGATCTCCCCTTCTTTGGGTTCCAGCAATCCGTTCAAGACCCTAGCCAAGGTTGATTTCCCGGAGCCATTGGCACCCATAAGCGCGATGATCTCACCCTGGTGCCAGTCAAAATCCACTCCGTTCAATATATTGCCATAATGAATGTTCTGCACTTGGAGCACTTTCATCGACCGAAATCACTCCCTTTACCATAGCGAAAGGTCCATCCAAACGCCATTAGCAAAGGCCGGGCATGCTTAAAACTTTGTTTTAAGCAACCCGGCCTTTAGCAACTCGCATTATACGAGTTCGATGATTACCATTGTGGCAGCATCTCCCCGACGTAAGCCGAGTTTCATGATACGAGTATAGCCTCCCTGACGGTCAGCATATTTCGGCGCAATAGTATCAAACAATTTTGTAACAACATCTTCGTCCATGAGATAAGCCATCGTTAAACGACGGGCAGCCAAATCGCCTTGCTTGCCAAGTGAAATCATCTTTTCAGCAATGGCATTTAGTTCCTTGGCACGTGCTTCTGTCGTTTGAATACGCTCATGTTTTAACAGGGAAGTGACAATGTTACGCAACATTGCCCCGCGATGACCCATGTTTTTTCCCAACTTGCGGTAAGCCAATTACATTCCCCTCCTTTTGCACCGAATTAGTCCTCAGCCGGGCGAAATATTAAACCTAGGTCTCTGAGTTTAAATTCCACTTCTTCTAAAGACTTGCGACCAAGGTTACGCACTTTAATCATGTCTTCTTCCGTTTTTTGAGTTAACTCTTCAACCGAGTTAATTCCTGCCCTTTTGAGACAGTTATAAGAACGAACGGACAGATCAAGTTCCTCAATCGTCATCTCGAGGATTTTATCTTTGGCTTCCTCTTCTTTTTCCACCATAACCTCAACATTGTTGAGCTTATCAGTTAGTCCTATGAAAAGGCGCAGATGATCACTCAGAATTTTGGCTGCCGAGCTGGTGGCCTCTTCTGGTGAGATACTGCCATTAGACCATGCTTCAAGAGTCAACTTGTCATAGTCCGTGATCTGACCAACCCGGGTATCCTCGACCGTATAGTTGACCTTATAAATCGGGGCAAAGATGGAGTCAATAGGGATAACTCCAATGACATGGTCTGGCTTCTTGTTTTTGTCCGCAGAAACATAGCCACGACCGCGTTCCACCGTCATTTCCATAAATAGCCGGCCATCTTTATCTAATGTAGCAATCTTCAAGTCATTGTTCAGAATCTCAATGTCTGGGTCACTAATAATATCAGCGGCCCTAACAACTCCTTCACCCTGAGACTCTATACGAATAATCCGCGGCTCATCCGTATAACCTTTCAGGGCTAAGGACTTCAGATTAAGAATAATGTCTGTAACGTCTTCTAAAACGCCCGGTATTGTAGAAAACTCATGGAGCACCCCTTCGATTTTGACCGATGTCACCGCTGATCCCGGAAGAGCGGACAACAGGATGCGCCTTAAAGAATTCCCTAAGGTAATCCCATATCCCCTTTCAAGAGGCTCAACGACGAATTTAGCATAGGAGTCGTCTTCAGAACGCTCGATACACTCGATTCTGGGCTTCTCGATTTCTAACATCGGTATGCACCTTCTTTCTCGAGAACTTGATATACAAACCATCCAACCCACTTGGGCAGAACGTCAACATTAACGGGAGTATTTCTCCACGATGAGGTGTTCTTGGATGGGCAGTTGAATATCTTCACGAGTAGGTAGTGCGACAACAGTTCCAGCAGCAGTATTGGCATCCAAGCTCAGCCATACAGGAACAGTACGTGAACCCAGATTTTCAAGAAGTTGTTTCATCCTTGGGGAGCTCTTGCTGCCTTCTCTAACAGCAATAACTTCTCCTGCACGCACGGAATAAGATGCAATGTCAACTTTTTTACCATTAATGGTAAAATGTCCGTGATTCACGAGTTGACGAGCTTCCGGGCGGGATGAAGCAAAGCCCAAATGGAAAATAACATTGTCTAGTCGTCGTTCCAACAGCGAGAGCAGATTTTCACCGGTTACCCCTTTACGCCGAGCTGCCTCGTCAAAATAGTGACGGAATTGTTTTTCCATAACACCGTACATACGGCGTGCTTTTTGTTTCTCTCGTAACTGAAGACCATATTCAGTGGGCTTCTTCGCACGGGCTTGGCCGTGTTGTCCGGGAGCATAGGCACGACGATCAATCGCGCACTTTCCAGTATAGCAACGCTCTCCTTTGAGGAATAATTTTAATCCCTCACGTCGGCATAAGCGACAAACTGGACCAGTATATCTAGCCATGATTACACACCTCCTATACCCTTCTGCGTTTCGGTGGCCGACAGCCATTGTGTGGAATCGGTGTCACGTCTTTAATTAAGTTTACTTCCAAACCAGCAGCTTGTAGTGCGCGAATAGCCGCTTCACGACCTGCACCTGGTCCTTTTACAAAGCATTCAACATCCTTTAAGCCATGTTCCATCGCAACTTTAGCACAGGTCTCGGCAGCCATCTGCGCAGCAAATGGCGTGCTTTTACGAGAACCTTTAAAGCCAAGGGAACCTGCACTGGACCAGGAGAGTGCGTTACCATGGGTATCCGTGATAGTTACCATGGTATTGTTAAATGTGGATTTGATATGAGCAATTCCACTTTCAATATTCTTACGTTCCCGGCGTTTTGTCCGGACAACTTTACGTGCCATCTAAGTTATCCCCCCTTATTACTTTTTACGTTTTGCTCCAACAGTCTTAGCCGGACCCTTACGAGTTCGGGCATTGGTTTTCGTGCGCTGACCTCGAACTGGAAGTCCACGACGATGGCGCAGGCCACGATAGGAACCAATTTCCATAAGACGCTTGATATTGAGGGAAACTTCGCGACGCAGGTCGCCTTCAATCTTAAACTCTTTATCAATAACTTCCCGAAGCTTGCCGACTTCGTCTTCTGACAAGTCACGCACTCGGACATCCGGGCTTACGCCCGTTTTAGCGAGAATCTTATGTGAAGTTGGCAGCCCAATCCCATAAATATAGGTTAAGGCAACCTCTAAACGTTTCTCGCGCGGTAAGTCAACTCCAGCGATACGTGCCATCTAAAATTTACACCTCCACTATTTAAGTTCTGTATCAATATAAAATCGGTGCATTGGAGGACTTACTCCAATCAGCCGCGCAACCGAAACTTTTAGCCTTGTCTTTGCTTGTGTTTCGGGTTTTCACAAATGACCATGACTTTACCATGGCGACGAATAATTTTACATTTTTCACAGATCTTTTTAACAGAAGGCTTTACTTTCACCGTAATCCCTCCCTTTGGTCATTACTTAAACCTATATGTGATTCGTCCTCGTGATAGATCATAGGGGGAAAGCTCCACCGTGACCCGATCACCGGGAAGAATCCGGATAAAGTTCATTCGAATCTTACCGGAGACGTGTGCCAAAACCTTGTGTCCGTTCGCTAACTCAACTTGGAACATGGCATTAGGTAGTGGCTCCAAGACCTTACCTTCAACTTCTATAACGTCTTCTTTTGACATACTCATTCACCCCTCCTCTGACAATCCTTTGGCACGTACCTAACATCGAGTTAGAATTTCCAGGCCATTTTCCGTAATCGCAACTGTGTGTTCGAAATGGGCCGATGGCCTTTTATCTTTCGTAACTACAGTCCAGTGATCCTTTAACGTCTGCACTTCATACGTACCCATGTTCACCATGGGCTCAATAGCCAAGGCCATACCTACCTCGAGTCGTGGTCCCCGGCCAGGTTTGCCAAAATTAGGGATCTGGGGATCCTCATGCATGGCCCTTCCAATCCCGTGCCCAACATAATCCCGCACGACAGAAAACCCGTTCGCTTCCACATGCGATTGGACCGCGTAAGAGACGTCATAAAGACGATTACCTATCTTAGCCTGCGCAATACCCAACATCAGGGACTCTTCAGTCACCCTTAAGAGTTTCTGGAGATCGGGACTTACTTCTCCAATGGGTAAGGTCACAGCAGCATCACCAAAATACCCGTCTATGACCGCACCGCAATCAATACTAATAATATCCCCAGATTCTAAACACCTTAAACCGGGTATTCCATGAACTACCTGTTCATTTACAGAGGTACAGAGCGTCGCCGGGAAACCATTGTACCCTTTAAACGCTGGTATGGCGCCCTGCGCGCGGATATATTCTTCAGCCATGCGATCCAATTCAAGTGTCGTGACGCCGGGTTTTGCGAGCTCACGCATTAAGGCAAGGGTTTCACCTACGATTCGACCCGCATTACGCATCCGGCTGAATTGGTTCGCATTTTTAAGCTCAATCATGCCGTTTAGCCCAAGGCCTGAAGGATATCCTGAAATACCTTATCAATGGGTTGGTCCCCATTAATGCGCTTAACCAATCCTTTTTCTTCGTAGAAAGCAATCAAAGGCTCGGTTTGCTTATTATAAACGTTTAAACGATTCTCGGCTGTTTCGATCGTGTCATCGGAACGCTGATAAAGCTCTCCACCACATTGGCAAACCCCTTCTTTTTCAGGCTTGTTAAAGACCATGTGATAAGATGATCCACATGTTCGACATATCCGTCGTCCAGTTAAGCGAGGTATTAAAACCTCATGCGCGACTTCAATGTTGATTACACCATCGAGCTTAATCCCTAGACGATCAAGTATTTCCGCTAATGCACTACCTTGCGCTAGTGTACGTGGAAATCCATCAAGAAGAAAGCCAGCCGCGCAATCGGGTTGTGCTAAACGCTCCTCAACAATCCCAATGGTCACTTCATCAGGAACCAAACCTCCAGCATCCATAAATGACTTAGCCTTTAGGCCCATTGCTGTTCCTTCTTTAATAGCTGCCCTAAACATATCTCCCGTAGAAATATGCGGAATATGAAAGCGTTCAACAAGTGGATTAGCCTGCGTTCCTTTACCTGCTCCGGGGCCACCCATTAATATTATTCTCATATCTCTTCCTCCTTTATTTCATAAAACCTTGATAATGCCTCGACATAAGTTGGGATTCAATTTGTTTCATCGTCTCGAGCGCAACCCCAACCACAATTAGTAGGGATGTTCCACCAAAATAGATGTTTTTGAGTCCAGTGAGTCCAATAACTAGTGTCGGCAAGACTGCGATCAAAGCTAGAAATAAACCACCGGCTAGCGTAATCCGACTTAATATTTTTGACAAATATTCAGCCGTCGGGCGCCCAGGACGAAGGCCAGGAATGAAACCACCATACTTCTTTAAATTATCAGCCACATCAACAGGATTGAATGTAACTGCAGTATAGAAGTAAGTAAAGAATATAATGAGCACACCGTAGACTAATAGATAAGGGATCGAGGTTATGCTGCCATTCATACTAAACCATGTATTTACAAATCTTGCGAAAGCCGAAGTTGGTATCCAAGTTGCGATAGTTTGAGGGAATGCCAGTAAAGAAATTGCGAAGATGACGGGAATTACTCCAGCTTGGTTCACTTTCAGGGGGATATGACTGCTTTGCCCTCCATAAACCCGCCGTCCGACAACTCTCTTAGCATATTGCACCGACACTCGACGCGTCCCTTCTTGAACGTAAATGACGCCTGCGGTAATAAAAACCACGAGCAGAGCCAAACCAATAACTGAGAAAGCATTGATTTCACCAACTCTTAGCATGTTCCACAGAGACTTGATAGCATCGGGGACTCGTGAGACGATTCCTGCAAAGATGATTAGGGAGATGCCGTTTCCGATTCCCTTCTCAGTGATCGCTTCCCCAAGCCACATTAGAAACGCAGTTCCAGCGGTCAAAACGAGGGCCACGAGTAGATAAATCGGCCATTTTAAAGCTGGACTGGGAATATTCAGCGCCCCACGAACCCCATAGGTCAGCCCGAAGGCTTGTATAAATCCCAAGCCCACGGTACTGTACCGCGTATACTGAGTAATCTTTTTGCGTCCATAGTCACCCTCTTTAGAAAGGCGTTCAAGAGAGGGAATGACGATTGTCAGAAGCTGAAGAATGATGGAGGCTGTAACATATGGCGTAATACTCAATGCAAAAACAGACAGCCTTTTAAAGGAACCTCCGGAAAGTGTGTCCATGAAATCGAACATACCGCCGGTTCCTAACATTTTCTTCAGTGTGTCATGATCAATAAAGGGAATTGGAATATGTGCTCCGATACGGAAGATCAGAAACATCAAAAGGGTGTAACCGATTTTTTTCCTGAGATCCGCTACATTCCACGCATTCTTCAGGGAATCGACAATCATCCTATTCCACCTCTACTTTTCCACCCGCCGCAACAATCTTCTTTGCCGCGGCTGGGCTGACTTTGTCAATTTTGACAGTCAGTGCTTTGGTCAATTCTCCCGTTGCAAGAATCTTAACGCCATCTTTGACAGCCTTAATGAGGCCGCTTTCCAAGAGGCTTTCAATTGTCACTACAGTGTCATTCTCAAAACGTTCCAAATCCCGGACATTCAAAACGACAATGTTTTTCTTTGAGATATTATTAAATCCTCGCTTCGGCATCCGGCGAAACAGTGGATTTTGTCCGCCTTCAAAACCTGGACGAACGCCGCCGCCAGCCCGCGAGTTTTGTCCTTTGTGTCCTTTACCGGAAGTTTTACCATGTCCAGATCCAACTCCACGGCCCAAACGCTTAGGTGCATGTGTTGATCCTTCAGCAGGCTTTAGTTCATGCAGTTTCATGCTTGCCCACACCTCCTTCTATTGAGCTTGTGTCTCTACAGTAACCAAGTGCATGCATTTATGAATCATCCCTAGAATCCCAGGGGTGTCCTCATGAACTGCACTTGATCCGACTTTTCCTAAGCCAAGTGCTTGTAACACTTTGTGTTGTGCTTTTGAATAACCGATCGGACTCTTAGTTAGTGTCACTTTTATTTTCATGACCAACCCTCCTTAACCTAGAACTTCTCCTACGGTCTTACCTCGGAGTTTGGCAATCTCTTCTGGACGCTTTAGAGATTTTAACGCCTCCATCGTCGCATTGACCATATTGTGTGCGTTTGCAGAGCCTAAAGACTTCGCGAGGATATCATGCACACCAGCAGCTTCAAGTACCGCCCGAACAGCGCCACCAGCAATAACTCCAGTCCCTTTTGAAGCCGGCTTTAACAACACTTGGCCCGCACCAAACACCCCAAGAATAGGGTGTGTAATTGTGGTTCCGTGCATAGGAACACTGAAGAGGTTTTTCTTTGCATCTTCGATTCCTTTACGAATAGCCTCAGGCACTTCACCGGCTTTACCTAGTCCTGCGCCAACACGACCGTGACCGTCTCCAACCACTACGAGCGCGCTAAAGCTGAAGCGACGTCCACCTTTAACAACTTTGGCAACACGGGCTATATGAACGACTTTTTCATTCATGTCCGACTTATTAGCTTCGAATTTCGCCAATTTGATTTTTCCCTCCTTTACTCAAGCTTAGAAGCTGAGTCCAGCTTCTCGTGCTGATTCCGCCAATGCTGAGATTCGGCCGTGATATACATTTCCTCCACGATCGAATACCACTTGCGTAATTCCTTTTTCAAGGGCTTTCTTCGCAACCAATTCGCCAACTTTTTGAGCACCAGCGGTATTCCCGCCAGATAAATCGGCAGCTTTGAACTCTGGATCGAGGGAAGAAGCAGCAACAATTGTCACACCGAGCTCATCATTGATTACTTGAGCGTAAATATGATTCAAGCTTCTAAAAACTGCCAAACGTGGTCGCTCTGCAACTCCGATAACAGCTTTACGGATGCTCTTATGCTTTTTAACGCGGATAGCTTTTCGGTCCATGCGCTTAATCAAAGGGAACTCACTCCTTTCACGACTGGCAAGAGATTTGGCCCTTGCCTCAATTTAATTACTTCTTAGCGCCCTTTTTACCGCCGGTCTTACCAACCTTACGACGGACGACTTCGCCTTCATACCGAATTCCTTTGCCTTTATACGGTTCAGGCTCACGCTCTGAACGAACGACTGCGGCAAAAGCACCGACAAGTTCTTTATCCATCCCTTTAATTAAGATCTTATTCGGAGCAGGGACTTCAAAGTCAATTCCTTCAAAGGGAGTAAGTTCAACGGGGTGAGACTTGCCAACCGTCAAAACCAGCTTGTTTCCTTGCTTGGCAGCACGATATCCTACCCCAACCATATCTAAGCCCTTTGTGAATCCGTTCGAAACACCTTCCACCATGTTAGCGATTAAGGTGCGAGTCAAGCCATGTAAAGATCTGCTCAACGGCTCATCGTTCGGTCGACTAACAATAACTTGTTGGCCATCGACAACAATGTTCATCAATGAATGCATTGTTCTCGTTAAGGTACCCTTAGGACCCTTAACAGTGACCACATTTTCCTCTATTTTGAAGTCCACACCACTGGGGATCCCAATGGGGCGCTTGCCAATTCTGGACATTCACTGCACCTCCGTTGTGATATCTACCAAATGTAGGAGATTACCTCTCCGCCAAGGCCCTCTTTCCGGGCTTTTTTATCTGTCATTATCCCCTTAGATGTCGAAATCACTGCGATTCCGAGTCCACCAAGAACTTTCGGCATTTCGTCCTTCTTCGCATAAACGCGTAGTCCCGGACGGCTTATCCGCTTTAGCCCGGTAATAACACGCTCACGGTTTGGACCATATTTCAAATACATCCGAATCACGCCTTGTTTGTCGTCGGCAATGTATTCTACATCCTTGATGTACCCTTCTGCTTTAAGCAGTTCCGCAAGCTCTTTCTTAATACGAGATGCTGGCACCTCGACTTTATCATGATAAACCATTCCCGCGTTGCGGATACGTGTTAAAAAGTCTGCAATCGGATCTGACATTGACACTTCAGTCGTCCCCCTTCCTTACAATGTATTACCAACTGGCCTTCGTGACTCCTGGAAGTTCCCCTTTGTGAGCCAACTCCCGGAAGCAAATCCGGCAAATTCCGAATTTACGCATGTAAGCATGGGGACGTCCACAAAGCTTGCAACGGTTATGCGAACGAACGGCGAATTTTTGTCCACGGTTTTGGCGGACAACCATTGATGTCTTAGCCACGCTCTTGAACCTCCTTTTCTCTAATCACGGTACGGCATTCCGAACCCACGAAGCAACTCGCGCGCTTCTTCGTCCGATTTTGCCGTTGTTACAAAGACTACATCCATTCCACGAAGCTTGTCGATCTTGTCATACTCCATCTCAGGGAAGATCAACTGTTCCTTAATTCCTAAGGTATAATTTCCACGTCCGTCAAACGCTTTCGCTGAAACACCACGGAAGTCCCGAACGCGAGGTAAAGCTACGTTTAAAAGGCGATCCATAAATTCATACATCCGTTGACCACGCAGGGTAACTTTACAACCGATCGGCATCCCTTCACGTAGTTTAAATGCTGCAATGGATTTTTTTGCCCGCGTGACAATAGGTTTTTGACCTGTGATCTTCATTAAGTCTCCAAGAGCAGAATCGATCGCTTTGGAGTTTTGAACCGCTTCACCAACACCCATATTGATTACGATTTTATCAATTTTAGGAATTTGCATGACATTTGTATAAGCAAACTTCTGCTGTAAGGCAGGAGCGATTTCGTTTTGGTATCTATCTTTCAGACGAGCCACTGGGGTCCCTCCTTTCGCGATTAGTGTTTATCCGGTAGATTCACGCCGCATTTTTTGCAGACGCGCACTTTTCCGTCTTCCGTCACCTTGACACTGACCCTAGTCACAGAATTACACTCTTGGCAGTATAACATAACATTCGAGCTGGCCATCGGAGCTTCTTTTTGAACGATGCCACCTTGAGGCATGCTTTGAGAAGGTTTTGTATGCCGTTTGACGATGTTTGCCTTCTCAACTACCACGCGACCCTTCTTGAGAATCACATCGATGATTTTGCCTTTTTTACCGGCATCCTTACCGCTGATGACCATGACATAGTCGCCTTTTTTTACATGTATCTTATCAGGTTGTACCTTATGCTTAGTAGCAGCCACTTTCTTCACCTCCATACGTCATGGGGTCTTAGATAACTTCCGGTGCCAGGGATATGATTTTCATAAAATTATCACGCAGTTCGCGAGCAACTGGTCCGAAGATACGGGTTCCGCGCGGGCTTTTGTCATCTTTAATGAGGACTGCAGCATTTTCGCTAAACCGGATATATGAACCGTCTTGACGTCTAATCTCTTTTTTTGTCCGCACGATAACAGCCTTGACAACTTCCCCTTTTTGACAACGCCCCCTGGTGTTGCTTGTTTAACGGAAGCAACGATGATATCACCAATCGATGCATATCGGCGCATTGAACCGCCGAGTACATGAATACACATTAGCTCTTTAGCGCCTGAGTTGTCTCCAACTCTAACCCTAGTTTGTACTTGGATCATTCCATTTGACCCCCTTCCGAACTAATATAACGAATTTTAGATGGCAATTGCTTTTTCAAGTATTTCAACGACACGCCAGCATTTATCTTTACTCAAAAGGCGAGTTTCCATGATCGAGACAGTGTCACCGATATGCGCTTCATTGTTTTCGTCATGAGCCTTATATTTTTTCGTATGAGTAATTGATTTTTTATAAATCGGGTGACGCTCAGTAATTTCAACCGCTACAACGACAGTTTTATCCATCTTGTCGCTGACTACCTTGCCGATCCGAACTTTACGTAGGGCTCTTTCCACGCTAAGAAGCCTCCTTTCTCAACTTAGACACGTTCAATCTTCAACTCGCGCTCGCGAAGAATCGTTTTACCGCGAGCAATACCTTTGCGAACTTCACGAATTCGCATTGGGTTATCGAGTTGACCCGTCGCCAATTGGAAACGCAAATTAAACAGTTCGGTTTTGAAATCGTCGATTTCCTTTAATACTTCATCATTTGTCAGGTCACGAAAATCCTTAGTTTTCATTTGCGTCACCTCCTTCTTGATCAGCACGGGTAACGAACTTACATTTGATCGGGAGCTTATGCATAGCCAGACGCAGGGCCTCACGAGCCTGCTCCTCCGTAACGCCGTTCAACTCAAACATTACGCGACCAGGTTTCACAACTGCAACCCAGTATTCTGGTGAACCTTTACCACTACCCATCCGAGTTTCAGCTGGTTTAGCCGTAACTGGCTTATCCGGGAAAATTTTAATCCAAACTTGACCACCACGTTTAATATAACGGGTCATAGCAATACGAGCAGCCTCAATTTGGCGATTCGTTATCCAGCCGCATTCTAAGGCCATAAGTCCGAAGTCACCAAATGTAATGGTGTTTCCGCGTGTAGCCTTACCGTGCATCCGACCACGATGTTGTTTACGATGTTTCACTCTGGTTGGGACTAACATCTAGTTTCCTCCTTCCACCTGAGCGACGACCTTCTTGGCGGGAAGAACCTCACCTTTATATATCCAAACCTTGATACCAATCTTTCCATACGTAGTATTGGCTTCAGCAAAACCGTAGTCAATATCCGCACGCAGTGTGTGAAGGGGTACTTTCCCTTCATGGTACCATTCAGTTCGGGCAATTTCGGCTCCAGCCAAACGGCCGCTGCATTGAATTTTAATCCCCTGTGCACCTGTCCTCATTGTCCGGCCAACAGTTTGTTTCATTGCCCGACGGAAGGACACCCTTTTTTCAAGTTGCAAGGCAATGTTTTCTGCTACTAAGGTAGCATCCATTTCCGGCTTCTTGATTTCTACAATATTGACTGCAACTTGTTTGCCAGTGATTGCTTCAAGTTGCTTGCGCAAGTTTTCAACTTCAGTACCACCTCGACCGATAACAATACCGGGCTTAGCTGCATGAACCGATACTTTAACACGACTAGCTGCTCGTTCAATCTCAACTTTTGGGCATCCAGCTTGCTTGAGTTTATTTTTTACAAATGCACGGATCTTCAAGTCTTCATGAAGAAGTTCCATGTAGTTCTTGTCTGCATACCAACGGCTTTCCCAGTCCCGGATAATTCCGACGCGGAGGCCTTTGGGATTAACCTTTTGACCCACTGTTTAGCCCTCCTTCTTCTCGCCCACAACCACAGTAATGTGACTCGTCCGTTTCCGGATTTGGTCTGCACGTCCCATGGCTCGAGGCTTGATGCGTTTTAAGGTCGGTCCTTCATCCACACAAATTTCAGTAATAATCAGATCATCAACATTCATGTCATAGTTGTGTCCTGCATTAGCGACTGCTGACTTCAGCACCTTAGTCACATCGTCTGTGGAACCATTGGGTGTAAATTGAAGAATAGCGAACGCATCACTGATCTTTTTGCCGCGGATCAGATTGACAACCTGGCGCACCTTACGAGGAGAGATACGTACATATTTTGCCACTGCTTTTGCTTGCATGTGCCTTTAACCTCCTCTCGAATTAACGTAAGCCGCTGGATTTTTCACTACCAGCATGGCCCTTATAGGTGCGAGTAGGAGAAAACTCTCCCAATTTATGACCTACCATATCTTCGGTAACATATATCGGAACATGTTTCCGTCCATCGTGAACCGCAATGGTGAGTCCGACCATTTGCGGAAATATTGTTGAGCGTCTGGACCACGTCTTGATGACGCGTTTTTCACCTGATTCGTTCATCGCTTCGACACGTTCGAGTAAACGAGATTCGACGAAAGGTCCTTTTTTTAGAGATCTGCTCATTCATGGGCCTCCTTTCGACTACTTACTGCGCCGTTTCACAATAAAGCGATTCGACGGATTCTTTTTCTTGCGAGTTTTTGCCCCTAGAGCCGGTTTTCCCCAAGGAGTACATGGGTTACGACCAATCGAGTTACGGCCTTCGCCCCCACCATGTGGATGGTCACAAGGGTTCATTACTGAACCACGTACTGTCGGACGAATGCCCAACCAACGTGATCTTCCCGCTTTACCAATGTTGATGTTTTCATAGTCTAAGTTTCCGACCTGCCCAATAGTTGCCCGACACTCAATGCGAATCATGCGCATTTCACCGGAAGGAAGTCGGAGCGTTGCATACGAACCTTCTTTAGCCATTAGTTGCGCTGAGCCACCAGCTGAGCGAACCATCTGTGCCCCTTTACCTGGTTTCATCTCGATGTTGTGAAGCAGAGTACCCACTGGAATATTTTGAAGTGGCAATGTGTTGCCAACTTTAATGTCAGCATCTGGACCAGAAACAACCATTTGATCCACTTGCAAGCCATTTGGTGCTAAGATATAGGTTTTAAGCCCGTCTTGATAATACAATAAAGCGATATTGGCTGAGCGGTTAGGATCATATTCAATGCTTGCTACACGAGCAGGGATCCCATCTTTGTTCCGCTTGAAATCAATGACGCGGAACATTCGCTTATGCCCGCCGCCTTTATGGCGCACGCTCAATCGTCCATCATTATTACGACCGGCTTTTTTGGTCAACGGCTTCAACAAAGTACGTTCTGGCTCTGTTCTTGTAATCTCTTCAAAGGTTGACACAGTCATGTTACGACGACTTGGCGATGTAGGTTTAAATGTTTTTAAGGCCATAGATTTTCATTTTCCTCCTTTGCTTCAAGATGCTTACAGACCCGCGAAGTTTTCAATCTTATCTCCAGCTTTAAGCGTAGCAATCGCTTTTTTGCGGTTTGATGTTTTTCCGACATACTTACCGACCCGCTTCATTTTGCCGTTTACATTAATGGTGCGCAGTTCGACAACCGTTACTTTAAACATCTTTTCAACCGCTGCTTTAATTTCAATTTTGTTCGCAGCAGGATTTACCCAGAAGGAGTATTTATTTTCCTCGACAAGCCCTACAGACTTCTCTGAAATTACCGGACTTTTGAGGACATCTCGTGCGTCGCGCATTACGCTAACACCTCCTCAGTTTTTGATACCGCCGCTTTGGTCATTACAAGAATGTCATGGCGAAGAATATCCATCACATTCATCCCTGCAACATCCGTTGTTTTAACACCCTCGAGGTTGCGAGCGCAACGTTGCACAGCTTCATCCATAGCATCCATTACGATCATAGCCTTCTTGTCAACATTAAGAGCTTTGAGTACTTTTACCATTTCACGGGTTTTGGCTTCACCCATGTTCAAAGCATCAAGGACAATCAGTTGTTGCTCCATAACCTTCGAAGAGAGTGCCGAGTGCAAAGCCAATCGACGAACTTTTTTAGGTAATTTGAAGCCATATTTGCGTGGTTTAGGTGCGAAAACAACACCGCCGCCTCTCCACACGGGGGAGCGACTGCTTCCAGAACGCGCACGGCCCGTTCCTTTTTGACGCCATGGTTTACGTCCACCTCCGCGTACTTCACCGCGTAACAACGCAGATTGCGTTCCCCGCCTTGCTGACGCAAGTTGTGACACAACCGCTGAATGAAGAACGTGAACATTTGGGGTAATCCCAAACACACTTTCACTTAGTTCGATTTCTCCGACTGCTGTGCCTTGCATATTTAATACTTGAACTTTCGGCATTGCTTATTCCTCCTTTCTCAGTGTTACTTCGCCTTTACAGCAGGCTTAAGAATGAGCAACGATTTATTCGCTCCTGGTAGAGCCCCTTTGATCAGGATCAAGTTTTTATCTGCATCAACCCGGACAACTTCCAGGTTTTGTACTGTTACACGCTGGCCACCCATACGTCCTGGCAGCTTACGACCTTGAAATACGCGAGCCGGACCCTTCGCGCCAAGGGAACCTGAACGACGATGATACTTTGAACCATGAGCCATCGGTCCACGACTTGCAGAATGTCTCTTAATCATTCCAGCGAAGCCTTTTCCCTTAGCGGTACCGACAACATCAATCTTGTCACCAACAGCAAACAGATTAACCTGAATCTCTTGGCCGATTTCATAAGAATCAACATCGTTGACCTTGAACTCACGAACATACCGCATCGGCTTAAGTGAAGCCTTTTGGAAATGTCCTTTTCTCGGCTTGTTGCTTAAGCTTTCCCGAAGCACCGAGAAGCCAATCTGAATAGCGTTGTAGCCATCTGTCGCAACAGTTTTCTTCTGTACCACTGGGCAAGGACCTGCCTCGACAACAGTGACTGGAACAACACGACCTTCTGCTGTGAAGATCTGAGTCATGCCAATTTTTTTACCTAAAATTCCTTTTGACACGAATGCCACCTCCTGAACGCTTTGAAGTGCGCCAGACTATTCTGGAGCACGAGAGCGTCGATTTATTTACCTTGTCGCGAATCCCCGGCAACTACTCCACGTTACCGGGCGTTTCTCGCAACAAACATAACGACAGTATATCACAGAACATAATATTTAGCTACTCATGTTCGCAATGTTTTTTACTCATGAGCCAATTAGAGTTTGATTTCGATGTCCACACCAGCGGGCAAGTCTAAACGCATAAGCGCATCTACAGTTTTAGACGTAGGCTCAAGAATATCAATCAATCGTTTATGAGTGCGCATCTCAAACTGCTCTCGAGAATCTTTGTTGACATGAGGCGAGCGTAAAATCGTGTAGACGCTTTTCTCAGTCGGAAGGGGTATCGGACCGCTGACTTGTGCGCCAGTGCGCTTTGCAGTTTCTACGATGCGTTCGGCTGATTGGTCAAGTGTTTTGTGATCAAATGCTTTAAGCCGGATTCTAATTTTTTGGCTCATAAGTTAAACCTCCTCATAATTCCCGTTATACGGGTTTAGGACGTAAAAATTCCCTGGTTCAAGGGGAGTCACCTGCCCAGCAACCTTTTACGCCGTTCCAGAAATCAGAGGTCAGATGCCGGAGGCCAGACCAGTACTGAACTCAATGATCCGACACACCATTATCCGACCTGCCAGAAATCAGAGGCCAGATGCCAGACGGCGGATAGCTGAGTACGGGACTCAATCATCAGACGCCTTGGTATCCGACCTTCGCTTGTAGAGAAGAAGAACCTCTTCCTCTCTACGAAATGCTCTCAGTTTTCAATTAGGCGTTGATTTTGGCAACAATGCCTGAACCAACGGTTCGACCACCCTCACGGATAGCAAAGCGGAGTCCTTCTTCCATAGCGATTGGAGTGATGAGTTCAACATCAATCGTCACACGGTCTCCCGGCATAACCATTTCAGTTCCCTCTGGAAGAGTGATTACACCAGTTACATCGGTTGTACGGAAGTAGAATTGAGGGCGATAGTTGTGGAAAAACGGTGTATGACGTCCACCCTCTTCTTTATTCAAGATGTAAACCTCACCTGAGAATTTCGTATGAGGTTTAATCGATCCAGCCTTGGCTAGAACTTGACCACGCTCGATGTCTTTACGCTCAACGCCACGCAGTAGCGCACCAATGTTATCACCGGCTTGGGCAGAATCAAGAAGTTTACGGAACATTTCAACTCCAGTTACAACTGTTTTACGGGAGTCTGTTGATAAGCCAACGATTTCGACTTCGTCTCCAACTTTAACCCGTCCACGCTCTACACGACCAGTTGCCACAGTACCACGACCAGTAATCGTGAAAACATCCTCGACAGGCATCAAGAATGGTTTGTCGGTGTCACGTTCTGGAGTTGGGATATAAGAGTCAACAGCATCCATCAAATTCCAGATCTTACCGCACCACTCGCAATCACGTGATCCACAACCGCATTGAAGGGCTTTGAGACCTGAACCAGGAACGATGGGGATATTGTCACCATCAAATTCATACATACTTAAGAGTTCGCGAATTTCCATTTCAACTAACTCTAAGAGTTCTTCATCGTCGACCATGTCTGCTTTGTTAAGCCATACAACAATACTAGGAACACCAACTTGGCGAGCCAAGAGAATGTGTTCACGGGTTTGCGGCATTGGGCCGTCAGCTGCAGAAACACATAGAATCGCGCCGTCCATTTGAGCAGCACCAGTGATCATGTTTTTAACATAGTCCGCGTGGCCTGGGCAGTCAACGTGTGCATAGTGACGGTTCTCTGTCTCATACTCTACATGGGCTGTAGAAATGGTAATTCCACGCTCACGCTCTTCAGGAGCTTTGTCGATTTGGTCAAACGCAGTTGCTACCGCGCCTCCGACTTTAGAAAGAACAACGGTGATCGCCGCTGTCGTGGTGGTTTTACCATGGTCGACGTGACCAATGGTTCCAACGTTAACATGTGGTTTGGTACGTTCGTATTTCGCTTTTCCCATTTTTCTTCACTCCTTTAAAATAATAGTGACTGTATAATTCATTAAGGTTTTGAACTTCGAATTCGAACTTCAAACCCAACTTAGGCACCTTGACGCTTGGCAATAATACCTTCAGCGATGCCTTTGGGTACTTCTTCATAGTGGTCAAACTGCATAACATAGACGCCACGGCCTTGAGTGGCTGAACGCAAGTCAGTAGAATAACCAAACATTTCAGAAAGAGGAACAAATCCGCGCACAACTTGAGTATTACCACGTGCTTCCATTCCTTCTATACGTCCTCGGCGTGAACTGATGTCCCCAATGACGTCCCCCATGTATTCCTCAGGAACTGTCACTTCAACCTTCATGACAGGCTCAATAATTGCAGGGTCAGCTTTGAGGGCACCTGCTTTAAAGGCCATCGATCCGGCAATCTTAAAGGCCATTTCTGAAGAGTCTACATCGTGGTAAGAACCGTCATAAACGGTAGCACGAATGTCAAGAA
The DNA here is from genome assembly GCF_000224515.1 of Desulfosporosinus sp. OT. Taxonomy (GTDB): domain Bacteria; phylum Bacillota; class Desulfitobacteriia; order Desulfitobacteriales; family Desulfitobacteriaceae; genus Desulfosporosinus. The sequence continues at coordinate 52,986 of NZ_AGAF01000105.1, forward strand.
CAGGGTAGCCGGCCAGAATACCATTTTGCAAGGCTTCTTCTATACCAGCACCAATCGGGTTAATGTATTCTCTAGGAATAACTCCCCCAACCACTTTGTTGACAAACTCAAAACCGCTGCCTGGCTCAAGAGGCATTAGTTCGACCCAACAGTGACCGTATTGTCCACGACCACCAGATTGGCGAACAAACTTCCCTTCAGCTTTAACCGTCTTACGAATGGTTTCTTTATAAGCAACTTGTGGACGACCTACGTCGCACTGTACTTTAAATTCCCGCTGTAAGCGGTCAACAATAATTTCCAGATGGAGCTCACCCATCCCAGCAATAATCGTTTGCCCAGTTTCTATATCCGTGCGCATTCTAAACGTCGGATCTTCTTCAGCAAGACGAGATAGCGCGCCGCCCATTTTTTCCTGGTCAGCTTTCGTCTTAGGCTCAATCGCCACATCAATTACAGGCTCAGGAAACACCATTTTTTCTAAGATAATAGGCGTTTTCTCATCGCACAAGGTATCTCCGGTTGTGGTGTCTTTCAAACCAACTGCAGCTGCAATATCCCCTGAACGTACTTCTTGGATATCTTCACGGTGATTAGCGTGCATTTGCAGAATACGTCCAATACGCTCTTTCTTACCTTTAGTCGAGTTATGAACATAAGAACCTGCGCTTAACACACCAGAATACACTCTAAAGAAGGCCAATTTACCTACGAATGGGTCAGCCATGATTTTGAAGGCCAGTGCTGAAAATGGTTCTGAATCCGAAGCTGTTCTTTGATCGTCTGCGCCTGTATCCGGATGTACCCCTTTAATTGGTGGCACGTCAAGCGGAGACGGCATGTAATCGACGACACAGTCAAGCAGGGGTTGTACCCCTTTGTTCTTGAACGCTGAACCACAAAGAACCGGGATAAATTTGTTCCCGACAACTCCGCGACGTATACCGTCCCGAATTTCTTGCTCAGAGATTTCTGCCCCTTCGAGATACTTCATCATGAGCTCTTCACTTGTTTCAGCGACAGCTTCAATCAGCTTCTCACGATACTCGGTGGCTAATTCGGCCAAGTCTTCAGGGATCGCACTGTGTTCTTCAGTTGTGCCTAAGTCATCCATATAGACAGTGGACGTCATCGTTACTAAATCCACGATACCTTTGAAGTTTTCCTCGACGCCAATTGGTAATTGGATCGGAACAGGATTAGCACCTAACCGGTCAGCTATCATCGAAACACCACGGAAGAAGTCAGCGCCCATCCGGTCCATTTTATTAATGAAAGCAATCCGTGGAACTTTGTATTTATCCGCTTGACGCCAGACGGTTTCGGATTGTGGTTCAACTCCGCCGACAGAACAGAATACCGCTACTGCACCATCAAGTACCCGCAGAGAACGCTCAACTTCTACAGTGAAGTCCACGTGCCCTGGTGTATCAATGATGTTGATACGATTATCTCTCCATTGGCAGGTTGTCGCCGCAGAAGTAATAGTTATACCACGCTCTTGCTCCTGAACCATCCAGTCCATTGTAGCCGCACCATCGTGAACTTCTCCAATTTTATGCACTCGTCCAGTGTAAAAAAGTATGCGTTCCGTTGTGGTCGTTTTACCAGCATCGATGTGGGCCATAATTCCAATATTACGCGTTTTTTCTAGCGAAAATTGCCTTGCCACTGTGAATCCCCCTTTCTGTCAAAATCAGTGTGCCTCAAACTACCATTTGTAATGCGCAAAAGCCTTATTCGCTTCAGCCATTTTATGCATATCTTCCTTCTTCTTGACAGAACCACCAGTGTTGTTAGAGGCATCGAGCAATTCTCCGGCAATCTTTTCCTGCATGGTCTTCTCGCCGCGCTTACGCGCCTGGGCAACAAGCCAACGCAGAGCTAGTGTCGAGCGACGCTCAGCTCGTACTTCGATAGGAACTTGATAGTTTGCACCACCAACACGGCGGGCCTTCACTTCTAATACTGGCATAACATTTTTCAACGCAGTGCCAAAAACTTCAAGTGGGTCTTTACCGACTTTATCTTGAATAATATTAAATGCGTTGTAGCAAATAGCCTCTGCCGTACCTTTTTTACCATCTAACATAATTTGATTGATAAACTTCGTTACGGTCTGATTTTTGTAAATCGGATCGGGCAGAACTTCGCGTTTCGCAATATATCCTTTACGTGGCATTTATTTCCCTCCTTTGTAGCGTATTTCTATTAGCTTTTAATAGGCTCATAAACCTAGGCTTTTTTCGGACGTTTTGCTCCATATTTCGAGCGCCCTTGAGCGCGTTTTTGAACAGCAGTTGTGTCCAAAGCTCCACGAACGACGTGATATCGTACGCCAGGAAGGTCTTTAATACGACCACCACGGACGAGAACCACGGAGTGTTCTTGCAAGTTGTGTCCAATTCCTGGGATATAAGAGGTGATCTCAAGCCCATTAGTCAAGCGCACACGAGCAACCTTTCGCAGTGCAGAGTTAGGTTTTTTAGGAGTTGTAGTATAAACCCTGGTGCAAACTCCCCGTTTTTGAGGTGATCCTCCTGATGGATATTGCTTACGTTTAAGTGAGTTATAGCCCCACTGTAAAGCTGGAGCTGTCGATTTTTGCTCAATTGTGGCACGACCTTTACGGATGAGTTGGTTAATTGTCGGCATATCTCCACCTCCTTTCTAATCAAATCAATATACAAGGAATTGCTTGCAGCAGCATTATGCAAGCAATTCCAAAACCTGCATTTTGGCAAACTTAGAACTCTTGTAAACCACTAATCTTCCAACACAGCTGCTACTGCTGTGCCTACTTCGATCCCACACGCTTTTCCCAATTCCTTCATAGTCGGAACCTCAATGTGTTCAACATGATGGTTACTGCACCATTCTAAAATTGGACGAAGAACATGTGTTTCAGCATCCTTGGCAACATACACACGCCGAACGAGCCCTTTTTCTAGGGCTCGTTGGGTTTGTTTCAACCCAACTGTTTTCTGTTTGGCGCGTTTCAAGGTTTCATCAAGCATCAAAATGCTTTCCCCCTTAATCACACTATTGTAGTCTATCATTTGCATTCAGAGGTGTCAATAATTCAAATTAATTTCGGATCCAAAGTTTTAATTGTCCGATACCTCGTCATGCCTGTGCCAGCGGGAATTAATTTCCCGATAATTACATTTTCTTTTAAGCCAAGTAACGGATCAACTTTTCCTTTAATAGCTGCTTCTGTAAGAACTCGGGTCGTTTCTTGGAAAGAAGCCGCGGAGAGGAAGGAATCCGTCGCCAGAGAAGCTTTAGTAATACCTAAAAGTACTGGGTGAGCTACGGCCGGTTCCCCACCTTCAATAATAGCTTGCGCGTTCTCGTCTTGGAAGTCAAAGACGTCAATTAGACCGCCTGGAAGCAAGCTTGTATCTCCAGCATCGTCAATTTTCACCTTCCGCAGCATCTGCCGAACCATAACTTCAATGTGCTTGTCGTTAATATCCACCCCTTGAAGTCGATATACTCGTTGAACTTCGCCAACCAGATAGACTTGCACCCCACGTTGACCTTTGACTTTCAACATGTCATGGGGATTAATGCTTCCTTCTGTCAGCTCGTCACCCGCTTCGACCATCTGCCCTTCTTTTACACAAAGGCGTGATCCATAAGGTATGGAATAGGTTATATGCTCGTCGGTGTCAGTGAGTAGATCTACTTCACGTCGTCCCTTAACTTCACTGATCGACACCTTACCAATTGTCTCTGCGATGATCGCTTGCCCTTTAGGTTTACGGGCTTCAAACAGCTCTTCTACCCGTGGAAGACCCTGGGTTATGTCATCCCCCGCAACACCACCTGTATGGAACGTACGCATGGTTAATTGGGTCCCAGGTTCACCAATGGATTGAGCCGCAATGATACCAACAGCTTCACCCATCTCAACCGGGCGTCCGGTTGCAAGGTTTCGCCCGTAGCACTTTTTGCAAACACCATAACGTGACTTACATGTGAGAACCGAACGGATTATAGCTGAATCAAATACCCTGACAATCTCGGCTGCCTGCTCCTCTGTTATTTCAGACTCAGGTGTAGCGAGCATCTCTCCTGTCTCTGGATGGCGAATCTCTTCCAGAACAAATCGGCCGACAAGACGCTCTACTAAAGGTTCAATGATTTCAGGACCGTCTTTGATATCTTCAACCATAATACCTGCTAAAGTTCCGCAATCTTCTTCACGAACAATCACATCTTGAGATACATCAACTAAACGACGAGTCAGATAACCAGAGTCAGCTGTCCGCAAAGCAGTATCCGCCAGACCTTTCCGAGCACCGTGAGAGGAAATAAAGTATTCCAAAACGGTTAACCCTTCCCGGAAATTCGCCTTGATTGGCAACTCAATTGTCCGTCCTGATGGGTCAGCCATCAGTCCCCGCATCCCTGCTAATTGTCTGAGCTGTTGAATATTACCCCGCGCCCCTGAAGTCGCCATCATATACACCGGGTTAAACTGATCAAGTGTATCCATCAAAGCCTGCGTCACAGTTTTAGTCGCTTTAGCCCATGTATCAATGACCAAGTTATAACGCTCTTCATCTGTAATCAAACCGCGGCGATATTGTTGCTCCGTTTTGGCAACCGCTGCGTCCGCGTCAGCGAGAATCTGAGTCTTCTCCTCGGGAACCGTAATGTCCGTCAAACCGACGGTCATGCCTGCCCGTGTTGAGAACTTAAATCCTTGGCTTTTCAGCCCGTCCAGCAAGCGTGACGTCGCTTCGTAACCCGCTTTGCGATAGGTATTAGCCACAATATCTCCAAGGCCTTTTTTACCTACAACATGGTTGACATACTCAACTTCGGGCGGAATGACCGAATTGAATATCAACCGACCTACAGTTGTTTCTAAAAGCTCTCCGTTGCGGCGAACTTTTATACTAGCCTGCAAGTGTACTTCTTTTGTATCGTAAGCCAATACGGCTTCATCATAATCTTTAAATATCTTTCCTTCACCAAAAGCACCCGGGCGATCCATGGTCAAGTAATAGGATCCCAAAACCATATCCTGGGTCGGTGTTTGAACAGGCCGTCCGTCTTTGGGGTTCAGGATATTATGAGAAGCTAGCATGAGCAATCTCGCCTCAGACTGAGCCTCTGCCGATAAAGGAACGTGGACCGCCATTTGGTCTCCATCAAAGTCCGCATTATATGCTGTACAAACTAACGGATGAATCTGCAAAGCGCGCCCTTCAACAAGAATTGGCTCAAAAGCTTGAATCCCTAAACGGTGTAGCGTTGGTGCCCGATTCAGGAGTACTGGGTGATCGGAGATCACTTCTTCGAGGACATCCCAAACCTCTGGCCGAACCCGTTCAACCATACGTTTAGCGCTTTTAATATTATGGGCATGCCCCTCATTGACAAGCTTCTTCATCACAAATGGTTTGAAAAGCTCCAAGGCCATTTCCTTGGGAAGACCACACTGATGAAGTTTGAGATTTGGCCCAACAACAATAACCGATCGTCCGGAATAATCCACCCTTTTTCCCAAAAGGTTTTGTCTAAAACGCCCTTGTTTTCCCTTTAACATATCACTCAGAGATTTAAGCGGGCGGTTTCCCGGGCCAGTCACTGGACGTCCACGACGACCATTATCAATCAAAGCATCGACTGCTTCTTGGAGCATCCTTTTTTCATTACGTACAATAATGTCTGGTGCACCCAGATCTAAAAGACGCTTTAAGCGGTTGTTCCGATTAATAACTCGACGATAAAGATCATTAAGGTCAGACGTGGCAAACCGTCCACCATCTAACTGCACCATCGGTCGCAATTCGGGCGGAATCACCGGGACGACATCCATAATCATCCAATCCGGACGATTTCCTGATGATTTAAAGGCCTCAACAACTTCGAGGCGACGAATGGCTCGAATCTTGCGTTGTCCAGATACCTCTTTTAACTCAATCCGTAGTTCGTCATTAAGTTTGTCTAAATCCATCTCTTCCAGCAACTGCTTAACAGCTTCCGCTCCCATGCTCGCTTGGAAACGATCTCCATACTTATCACGGTATTCTCGATACTCTGTTTCAGTCAGGAGTTGTTTCTTTATCAGAGATGTATCACCGGAATCTGTCACAATATAGGAGACAAAGTACAGCACTTTCTCCAAAGCACGAGGGGACATATCCAACAACAACCCCATACGGCTCGGAATTCCTTTAAAATACCAGATATGTGATACCGGAGCGGCGAGTACAATATGTCCCATTCGTTCGCGCCGAACTTTTGAACGGGTCACTTCGACTCCACAACGGTCACAAACGATTCCCTTATATCGAACGCGTTTATATTTTCCGCAGTGACATTCCCAGTCCCTCGTCGGACCAAATATTTTCTCACAAAACAGGCCTTCCCGTTCCGGTTTTAAGGTCCGATAGTTTATGGTTTCAGGCTTCTTTACCTCTCCAAATGACCACTCACGAATCATATCCGGTGAAGCTAAGCCAATACGCATGCGGTCGAAGTTATTGACGTCTAGCAATCCTTATCGCTCCTTTCGTCCGGGGGACTATTTGAGATCGCCTAGATCTATATCTTCTTCCTCAAGGACTTCCTCATTTAATTCATCGAGCGGGTCTTCCTCGTCGGTTATGAGTTCATCCTCATCGGTCAAGAGTTCGTCTTCATCCTTTGTGGCAACAATGCGTGTCGCCGGAGGTGCGAGTTCCTCATGCAGATCTATGCCGAGTTCTTTTGCGGTTTCCGTAATATCCTCATCAGTATCATGGATCTCGATTTCTTGATCATCAGCAGATAAGACTCTTACATCTAGTCCCAAACTCTGCATTTCTTTAATTAATACCTTAAAGGATTCTGGAATTCCCGGCTCAGGGATGTTCTCACCTTTGACAATCGCTTCGTAAGTCTTTACTCGACCAACGACATCGTCTGATTTCACAGTCAAAATTTCCTGCAAAGTATAAGCCGCACCATAGGCCTCCAAGGCCCAAACTTCCATTTCTCCGAAACGTTGGCCTCCAAATTGAGCTTTACCACCCAACGGCTGCTGCGTTACAAGAGAGTATGGACCCGTCGAACGAGCATGAATTTTATCGTCAACCAAATGGTGAAGCTTGAGTACATACATATAGCCAACAGTTATCTTACTATCGAACGGATCTCCCGTGCGTCCGTCATATAAGATGGTCTTCCCATCAGCTGGAAGGCCCGCTTTCTCTAAGGTTTCGAAAATGTCATTTTCAGTAGCACCGTCAAAGACTGGCGTCGCGATGCGGATCCCTAGGGCTTTAGCTGCCCTACCTAAGTGCGTTTCCAGAACCTGACCAATATTCATCCGAGAAGGAACACCCAACGGATTGAGAACAATCTCAATTGGTGTGCCATCCGGCATGAACGGCATATCCTCTTGACGCATTATCCGCGAAATAACCCCTTTGTTGCCGTGGCGACCTGCCACTTTATCACCGACAGAAATCTTCCGCTTTTGGGCAATGTAAACACGAACGAGTTGATTAACGCCAGGAGATAATTCATCCCCATTTTCACGGGTAAATACTTTAACGTCAACGATTTTCCCAGCTTCTCCGTGAGGTACACGCAAGGAGGTATCACGCACCTCACGTGCTTTTTCTCCGAAGATCGCACGCAACAGACGCTCTTCTGCCGTGAGCTCCGTCTCACCCTTCGGGGTTACTTTTCCAACCAAGATATCTCCCGGACGAACTTCTGCCCCAATTCGGATAATTCCACGTTCATCAAGATCCTTCAAAACATCTTCCCCGACATTGGGAATGTCGCGAGTAATTTCTTCAGGACCGAGCTTCGTATCACGGGCATCCGATTCATACTCTTCTATATGAATGGATGTGTAGTAATCCTCTCGCAGAAGCTTTTCGCTAATGAGGATCGCATCCTCATAGTTATACCCTTCCCAAGTCATGAAGGCCACGAGCACGTTACGTCCTAAGGCAAGCTCTCCATGGTCAGTCGACGGACCATCCGCTATAATCTGACTTGCTTCAACCCGTTCCCCTTTCATAACAATGGGTCTCTGGTTAATGCAGGTCCCCTGGTTGGAACGTGAATATTTGAGTAACTTGTGCTTTTCGGTTGTTCCATCATCATGAAGCACAATAATTTCGTCGGCAGTCGCCCGCTCTACAACTCCAGCTTGTTTAGTAACTGCACAAACACCAGAGTCCTTAGCCGTCTTGTATTCCATTCCAGTCCCGACGTAAGGTGAATCCGTGCGCAAGAGTGGTACAGCCTGACGTTGCATATTCGATCCCATCAACGCTCGATTCGCATCATCATGCTCGAGAAATGGGATAAGTGCTGTTGCAATGGATACCATCTGTTTTGGAGAAACGTCCATGTAATCGACCAAGCTCGGCGACACATAAACAAAGTCCGGACCGTGACGACCATCAATTTTCTCTCCAAGGAACTTGCCATTTTCATCAAGTGGCGCATTCGCCTGAGCCACGACATATTTCTCTTCCTGGTCAGCAGTTAAATAATGTATCTCATCGGTAACCCTGCCGCCCTCTTTATCAGCTCTACGGTAAGGGGCTTCGATAAATCCATAAGGATTAATACGGCCATACGTGCTTAAAGAGCCAATCAACCCAATGTTCGGACCTTCTGGCGTCTCTACTGGACACATCCTGCCATAGTGGGAATGATGAACGTCACGCACTTCAAATCCTGCGCGTTCTCTGCTTAAACCCCCAGGGCCCAAAGCACTTAAACGGCGCTTATGTGTTAACTCAGCCAATGGATTTGTTTGGTCCATGAACTGCGACAACTGGCTACTACCAAAAAACTCCTTGATTGCAGCAACGACAGGTCGAATATTAATTAATACCTGAGGGGTAATCACTTCGACGTCCTGAATCGTCATCCGTTCGCGGACCACGCGTTCCATACGAGATAAACCGATTCGGAACTGATTCTGGAGAAGTTCCCCAACCGAGCGCAACCGACGATTTCCTAGATGGTCGATGTCATCCTTATGTCCGTCCCCATCCATTAAGGCCAGCAGTCGCTGAACTGCAGCCACGATATCCCCACGAGTTAAATGTCGAACATCCATTGGAATATCCAAGCCCAGTTTGTTGTTAAGTTTATACCTACCAACCTTAGCAAGATCATAACGCTTGGCATCAAAGAACAGCGCCTCTAGTAATGAGCGCGCACTATCGACTGTCGGAGGTTCCCCTGGTCTTAAACGTTTATAGATTTCAACCAAAGCTTCTTCTGTTGATTCCGAGTTGTCTCTTTCCAATGTAGCGCGGATATATTCATTATCGTTAAACAACTCCAAAATCTGGCCGTTGCTTGCGTATCCTAAAGCTCGAATAAGAACTGTGCCCGGTAATTTCCTTGTTCGGTCAACCCTTACAAAGATATTATCGTTCACATCCGATTCGAATTCCAACCAAGCCCCACGATTCGGAATAACTGTAGCCCCATAGAGTTTCTTACCACTCGCATCAATTTGTTCTGCATAATAGACCCCTGGCGAACGTACAAGCTGGCTGACAATAACACGTTCAGCACCATTGATAATAAACGTGCCTTTGTCTGTCATTAGCGGGAAATCCCCCATAAAGACTTCCTGTTCCTTTACTTCTCCAGTTTCCTTGTTAATGAGGCGTACCTTTACGCGTAGAGGCGCTGCGAATGTGACATCACGTTCCTTACACTCCTCTACCTGATATTTAGCCTCTCCCAAGCTATAGTCAATAAATTCCAAAACGAGATTGCCTGTGAAATCTTGAATCGGTGAAATATCGCGAAACATATCGCGCAACCCTTCATCAAGAAACCAACGATAGGAGTTCTGCTGAATTTCAATCAAATTCGGCATGTCGAGGACTTCCCGGATTCTGGAGTAACTCCAGCGCTCCCGTGTCCCAACCTTAACAGGATAGAACATTTGCGTTTCACCCCTCAGTGCGGTTTCCTCTCAGTGAGGTATAATATATTGACATATACAGCCAAAAGCAAGGCCTTTATATAAAACCTCGCTTTAACTGTTTATGGTGTTCCGAATTATTGCGATAATTTCAAGATAATATCTCCTTATTACCCAAATCAATGCAAAATATTACCAATGTCTACAAGTTATTACCATAGCATGGACAGATTAAGCAATAATTCCAATTAGGCATGGTAACATTCATAGATTATAACAAAACCATAACACGCTGTCAAGTATTATTTTATACTTTCAAGGACTGTTCTACATTAAGCATTCTTTATCATAATTAAAGAAGGTACCCTCCTCGAGAGAGAGTACCTTCTCTATTTCTCTAAATCTTATTTTACTTCGACGGTTGCGCCAGCTTCGGTTAATTTAGCCTTCAGCGCCTCAGCTTCGTCTTTAGTTACTTTCTCTTTGACTGCTTTTGGAGCATTGTCTACGAGATCTTTAGCTTCTTTGAGACCTAAGCCTGTTGCTTCACGAACAACTTTGATAACGCCAATTTTGGAAGCTCCGCAATTCATGAGCATAACATCAAATTCTGTCTTTTCTTCTGCTTCTTCAGCTGCAGGAGCTGCGCCTCCAGCTACGCCTGCAACTGCTACAGGAGCTGCTGCACTAACACCAAACTCTTCTTCAAACGCCTTAACCAATTCAGATAGCTCGAGAACTGTTAAACCTTTAACGGATTCTAGGATTTCATTTACTTTAGACATTTTATTTCCTCCTTAAAATATGAATACTTTTTGACGAAGATTATTAGACTATTGTGCTGCCTTGAGCTTACGCACTTCTTCCAAGGCATATCCCATTTTGCGGATCGGTCCTTGGAGAACGTTGGCCATACCAGCAAGAGGCGCCTGCATTCCACGTAAGACCATAGCAAGGAGAACTTCGCGTGAAGGAAGTTCAGCCAGAGCTTTAACACCCTCTGCACCAATTACCTTTCCTTCTAAAACCCCAGCCTTAATTTTAAATGTTTTGAGTTTATTTACCTTCACAAATTCCATTAAAATTTTTGCGGGAGCAACAGGATCTGCACTAAAAGCAAGCGCTGTCGGTCCTTTTAGATAAGATTCTAGACCCTCTACTCCAATTTCATCAGCTGCGCGACGTACGAGTGTGTTTTTCAAAACTTTGTACTCCACTCCAGCTTGACGCAATTGAGTACGCAATTGGGTCACTTGGGCTACTGTCAAACCACGATAGTCAGCCAAAACAACGCTTGAAGCTTGTTGGAACTTTTCCTTAATTTCCGAAACTACTTGGCTTTTTTCTTCTATATTAGGCATTCTGTGTACCTCCTTCCTTCAGATAAACTTAAAGAAAACTTGGCAGGCGACTGCCTAGTTGCACTTATGCGCTGGCCATGACTCGAACAAGGATGTTCGAGGTTAGAGCATCGCCCGAAGACACTGTCTTCGCACGTATTAGCCTTCTTGCAGGATGGCTAGATGCCGCGATGGCCGAGTGTCCCTGTAGCCAAGACTCGAACACAACGTTCAAGATTAGAGCACAGCCCGAAGACACTGTCTTCGCACGTATTAGCCTTCTTGCAGGATGGCAAGGTGCCATGATGGCGAGAAGGGACGTTCCAGAAAGTATGCAAACGAAGTTTATACTTTCTGACTAGTGCAGCAAAAAACCTCCGCGCCTGCAGAGGTTAAGAACGCCAAATAAGTATCTATCGGCTTGTCTTCCAACCTCGGCAGGACATTAAGCCTTTCGGCACCTGCTTTCTACAGCGGACATTATTCGATTCTCGGTAAGTCTAACCCATTTACAGGATACTGTCAAGAACATGTTTTTATTACAGAGCTTTAGCTGGGTTAATGCGTACACCAGGACCCATTGTTGAGCAAACCGTAACACTGCGCATATATTGACCCTTTGCAGCTGCAGGCTTAGCTTTAACGATAGTCTCCGCTAACACACGATAGTTCTCTAACAGTTGATCCGCGCTGAACGAGGCTTTGCCAATTGGCGCATGTATAATACCAGCCTTCTCTGCACGGTATTCAATCTTACCAGCTTTAATTTCTTTGATCGCACGAGTTACATCAGGTGTGACCGTTCCAGTTTTCGGGTTTGGCATAAGTCCTTTAGGTCCGAGAACACGGCCCAATTTACCAACCATTCCCATCATGTCTGGCGTTGCGACAACAACTTCAAAGTCAAACCAGCCTTGCTCGATTTTCGCAATCATGTCTTCTGCGCCGACAAAGTCTGCACCAGCTGCTTCTGCTTCTTTGGCCTTATCCCCTTTAGCAAATACCAACACTGACCGGGTTTTACCCGTGCCATTAGGTAGCACAATTGCGCCACGAATTTGTTGGTCTGCATGACGAGTGTCAATGCCTAATTTAAAAGCGACTTCAACTGTTTCATCAAACTTTGCTTTAGCGTTAGCTTTTACAACTGCAAATGCCTCTGCCGGTTCATGAAGCATATTGCGATCAAAAGATTTTACAGCCTCTTGATACTTTTTACCTACTTTAGCCATTCTTTTAACCTCCTTGTGGTTATGCGGGTCTAAACCCTCCCACAGTAATTTTAGCCCTCTACAACATCGATGCCCATGCTCCGCGCTGTACCTTCAATCATGCGCATTGCTGCTTCGACAGTTGCTGCATTCAGATCCTTCATCTTTATGTCCGCGATCTCGCGTACCTTAGATTTGGGGACGCTTGCAACCTTTTTGCGGTTCGGCTCAGCAGAACCCGAAGTAATATTCGCCGCTTTTTTTAGCAATACTGCTGCCGGCGGAGTTTTGGTGATAAAGGTAAAGGAACGATCTTCATAGACAGTAATCTCAACCGGAATAATAAGTCCCGCTTGATCCTTGGTGCGTTCATTGTATTCTTTGCAGAAGGCCATAATGTTGACCCCATGTTGACCCAGAGCTGGACCAACCGGAGGTGCCGGTGTAGCTTTCCCTGCTGTAATCGCCAATTTTACCAATCCAATTACTTTTTTTGCCATTGTCATTACACCTCCTTGTTAAAGTATCTCTTCCCTTAGTCGAGTTTTTGAACCTGTGCAAACTCCAACTCAACCGGAGTCTCTCGTCCAAACATGGACACTTCAACCCGCAGTTTGCCTTTGTCTGCAAGGATTTCACGAACCACTCCCACAAAGTCCTTAAAGGGACCAGCAATAACTTGGACACTTTGATTAATCTCAAAATCAATCCGCGTGTGTACTTCATCCATCCCCATTTGTTGCAAAATCTTTACAACTTCTTGATCGAGCAAAGGGATTGGCTTTGTTCCAGTTCCAACAAACCCAGTTACTCCAGGTGTATTACGCACAACATACCATGAATCGTCTGTCATTTCCATTTCGACGAGTACATAGCCTGGATAGACCTTGCGCTTAGTGACCTTTTCTTTTCCGTTCTTGAACTCGATTTCATCTTCCATCGGAACAAGTACACGAAAAATCTTTTCTTCCATGTTCATGGACTCGACTCGTTTTTCGAGATTCATCTTTACTTTGTTTTCATACCCGGAATATGTGTGAATAACAAACCAGTCTTTTGCCATTTCTCAGGGACCTCCTCAGACACTGCCTTAGAGACTCACGGGGTTAGGGCAGTAACTTGGTCAAGACCCAACTTAAGCCACTATCGACAAACCACATCAGAACTGAAACAATCGCCACCGCAACAAACACAACCGCTGTGTAGGTGAGCAACTGTCTACGGCTAGGCCAATGAACTTTCTTTAACTCGCTCAAAACCCCACGGAAATACTCCGCTGCCTTATCTGTCTGTCGCTGAGTATTGGCCGGTTTTTTCAACGCGCCCATCACTTCACTTCCTTACACGACACTGTGACAACGCTTCCTGGCGTACAGTCTAAACCATTGCAAAAAAAAATTACTTTGTTTCCTTATGAAGAGTGTGAGTCTTGCAAAACTTGCAAAACTTCTGAGCCTCCAAACGATCTGGATTATTTTTCTTATTTTTTATTGTAGCATAGTTACGGTGCTTGCAATCCGTACACGCTAAAATAATGCCAACACGCATTCACGAACACCTCCCGGACAACGGTAGGACGCTGTATTTTAATACATTACTCAAAATACTTTATCACAAGACAATTTCTCTGTCAAGAAAAAATATCTTATAACAAAAAAGACAGCTTTGCTGTCTGATTGGACTTGGTTGCGGGGGCCGGATTTGAACCGACGACCTTCGGGTTATGAGCCCGACGAGCTACCACTGCTCCACCCCGCGAAGTTGCATAACCCAGCTGTACAAGATGCCTAGCACTTTGCCATCTGTTCCGTGAATTAGTGTGCCCACCTGGGAAACCCTATTCAGATTTAATGACTACCTTAATGGAGCCGATGGCAGGACTCGAACCTGTAACCTGCTGATTACAAATCAGCTGCTCTACCAATTGAGCTACATCGGCACTAATTGCTCGTGCTTTATTCGACACATTATCGCTAGGCACTTACGCAGTATACCATCTTTCTTTTTGCAATGCAAGCTTTTTTATTTGTGAGGGTATATGTAAAATTATCCATCTCTTCGTTCTAAATAGCGCTCGAGCTTCCTTTTAACCCTTTGCAACGCATTATCGATAGATTTTACATGTCTCCTCAAATCTACGGCGATTTCCTGATAAGATTTCCCTTCTAAATAAGACATCAGTACTTTCCACTCCAAGGAACTGAGGATTTCACCCATTTTTTCCTCGATGTCGTCAAATTCTTCCCGACTGATAATAAGTTCTTCCGGATCCGTAATTCGAGTTCCCGAAATTACATCTAAAAGTGTTCGATCAGAATCTTCGTCATAAATGGGTTTATTTAGAGAAACATATGAGTTTAGGGGAATGTGTTTCTGCCGGGTTGCTGTTTTAATCGCAGTAATAATCTGACGGGTGATACATAATTCGGCAAAAGCCCGAAAGGAAGAAAGTTTGTCGCCACGAAAGTCCCTAATGGCCTTATAGAGTCCGATCATACCCTCTTGGATAATATCTTCACGATCAGCTCCAATGAGAAAGTAAGAACGCGCTTTGGCCCTAACAAAGTTTTTATATTTGTTGATTAGGTGCTCCAGTGCAGTAGTGTCGCCTTCCTTTGCAAGCTCAACCACCTCTTCATCCACGATAACGTCGATGATTTCGCATTCCGGTAGTTCTGATTGGGCTTGAAGAGTCAAGTTGATCCCCCCTACAATGTCGTCATGAAGAAGACGAAATCCGCCTCGCCCTTGTCCACGAGAACATTCTCATTATACTCGACCCTAAAGAAAAGCGTCAAGGCGAAGTTTTGGTTGTTCTGTCGCTATAAGCGAAGTTTAGATGCCTGAAGTCCGTAGCGCGAAATTGTTTGCGAACAAACTTTTAGAAATTGCAAAAATAGCAAGCCTAAACCCCCGATCCAAAATTCGGATCGGGCTTAGAGTTTCGTAGATTATAACTCGTGCTTTATCCCTCTAAAGAAAACTTGGTTGGTACCCACGAAGACACTGTCTTCGCACGTATTAGCCTTCTTGCAGGATGGCGAGAAGGGACCTTCCAGAAAGTATGCAACAAAAAGTTACACTTTCTGACTGGTAGAACTAATTCTCTGTCTGAGAACTTCGTAAAGCATAACTGACCCTGCAACGCTAGCATTTAGCGAAGTAACCTGCCCCTTCATAGGTAAGCTGACGATCTCGTCGCACTTCTCGCGAAGCAAACGACTTATGCCTTTCCCTTCGCTACCGATTACAATAACTCGAGCACCTGTGAGATCCGCTTCGAAGGCTCCTCTCCCTCCTGCTTCAGCCCCAGACACCCAACACCCTCTCTTTTTCAATTCCTGCAACGCCTGAACCAAATTGCTCACTCGTGCGACACGCACATACTCAACTGCCCCAGCAGATGTTTTGGCAACAGTGCCCGTCAAAGCGACACTTCTCCGTTTGGGGATGATTACTCCATGGGCTCCAACAGCATCTACCGTCCTCAGCAGTGCACCTAAATTATGTGGATCTTCGATCTCATCAAGCATCAAGATAAAGGGATCTTCTTGTCGCTCTTCCGCTAAGGCTAGAATGTCGTCGATACTGGAATATTCTCTTGCAGCGATGTAAGCAAGCATTCCTTGGTGTCGCTCTCGATCCGTTATCCTGTCAAGCGTTTGACGATCCACAAATTGGTAAGGAATACTCTTTTCATGCAATAGCGCAATGATTTCTTGATTACGCCCATTTGGACCTTCCGACTGAATAAGAACTTTGTTAACGGGCTTTCCACTTTTCAGAAGCTCTAAAACAGGATTTTTCCCGTAAACTATTTCATCGTTCAAGTAGTTCACTTCTTTCCTTTCAGGGATTTCAATCTTCCACAGCTATACTTGCCCTGATGACAGACCCCTTGAGTTACGCAAGTCGGACCCGCTTCGCTAAAGAGATTGGGAGCTACGGCGCGTACCAATTGCAGCATCTTTTCCGCTAAGGAACGAATCTCCCACTGTGCCCTCATGCAAGTTCGATGTTCAAAAAAGTTCAATAATGATCGAGCATTAAACGTAGCCATTAGTGAAGTTGTGCAGGCATTAGGCAAGACATAACGGGCATCTTCTGCCGGCACACAACTTAAGAGTTCCTGATAGTCTTCTTGGAGACGGGCCATAACCTTTTCAAAGCGTCCTAACGATTCAGCGTTTTGCTTTACACTTGGCGGAATGACAAACTCGAAGCCTTTTTCTTCGACATAGCGCTGGGAACGCTGAGAATAACTCGCAATCCGATGGCGTACAAGCTGGTGGGAAAGTGCACGCGAGACACCATCTATAGAAAACTGAAAACTTACATGCTCAAAAGTGGAAAGATGGCCCATCTCTCGTAATTTACGGACGAAGCTTGCCACCACCTCATCCTCTAAATGTTGCAAAAGATCAGGTACCGGGTCCGCTGAATAGCACAAGCGGGCAGCGGCGGCAACTACTTTTTCTGGATCAGGTGTGTACTGAATGAGATCCACACGCATCGTAACAGTTCCCTCTCTTCTCTTTACTTTTCAGACATTACCTGCCTCTTTCAGCAATTCCTCCTGAAGCATGTTGTCGACCTTGTTAAATGCCCATTGCATACGCTCGATTTGTCCGTTCATATGCCAATAACCTACTAAGCTTTCAAACGCTGTCGCATGCCGATAGGTCACCACATCTACATTTTTGGGATGCCCTCCCTTGGCATTTCGTCCACGTAAAACGACTCGCTGTTCAACTTCGTCGAGATCTGGCAAAAGGACGCGCAAAAGTTGAGCTTGGGTACTAGCACGAACATAGCTGATTGCTTGTTTGTGAAGCTCCTTGACTTTTTCATACCCCAGCTCCAGAAGATGTGTACGAACCCAAAGTTCGTAGACCGCATCTCCCAAGTAGGCCAATGTTAAGGCATTCATTTCCTGCCAATTTCGCATGGATTCTCCTTTTCAACTACTTAGTTTCCTCTTATTTGCCACCTCGCACCTTGCGGGGTATCCTCAATGACGATGCCTTTATCTTTGAGCGCATCACGAATAAAATCTGCCATTTCCCAATCTTTCTTCTGGCGCGAACGTGAACGAATCTGTAATACAACCTCCATAACCTGCTTAAGCGTTTCATCGTTTGCGGCAGGAACTAGTACCGAATGAAGTAGGTCGATGCCGAGCACGCCGCCAAGTTCTAGGAGGGTCTTTTGAGCTGTCGCCAACGCTTCTGAGGGAGCTGGGTTTTCCTGGACGCACCCATTCATCGTTTTAGCTAATTCGAAGAGTGCCGCATAGGCCAATGCTGAATTAAAATCATCATCCATAGCTTTTTCAAATGCTTCGCGCGCTTCTTTGGCAGCCTTAAATAATTCTGCCTCAATCTGTTCGTTTGACGAAGAGCCCTCTCGATCCAGCGCTTCTTGGGCCAAACGAATGCTGGTATGCAGCCGTTCCAACCCTTTTTGGGCCATCACCAGATTCTGATCATTGAAATCCAACGGGCTGCGGTAATGAGTCCCCAGCAAATAAAATCGAATGACTTCACCTGAAAATTTAGCGAGCAGCTCCCTGATTGTAAAGAAATTGCCCAAAGACTTGGACATCTTCTCTTGATTGATCGTCAAAAACGCATTGTGCATCCAATAATGGGCAAAGGTCTGCCCTTTAAGGTACCCTTCCGTTTGGGCAATCTCATTTTCATGATGTGGGAAAACGAGATCTTCCCCGCCTCCGTGAACATCAAATCCAGAGCCAAGATATTTTAAAGACATAGCTGTGCATTCAATATGCCAACCAGGACGTCCATTTCCCCACGGACTTTCCCAGAAAGGCTCTTCCGGCTTGGCTTTTTTCCAAAGTGCAAAATCCATAGGATGATGTTTTCGTTCATCCACCTCAACCCTGGCTCCAGCCTTCATATCTTCAAGCGTTCTACCGGACAGTTTCCCATAATTAGGGAAATGGTCGACTGCAAAGTAAACATCCCCATCCGTTTCATACGCTAACCCATTACTCACAAGTTCCTGAATAATCTCGATCATTTCCGGAATATGCTCAGTAGCCTTGGGGTGTATGGTAGCGGGAAGGAGGTTTAATTCTTTGGCATCTTTAAAATATTCTTCAATGTATTTTTGGCCTAAAGCCAAAGGATCCATCTCTTCAACTTTACCGCGCTGAATAATCTTGTCATCCACATCCGTAAAATTTTGGATGTAACGGACATCATACCCTTTATACATGAAATAACGACGAATCATATCAAATACGACAAACATCCGTCCATTCCCCGCATGGAAATAGTTATAGGTCGTCGGTCCGCAAACGTACATCGCCACCTTCCCGCTCTCCCGGGGTTGGAACTCTTCCTTTTGACGGGTCATGGTGTTGAATAATTTCAAAGACATTGCATCGACTCTCCTCTTCTTTTAGACGTTGTTCTAAATACTCTACTCTCTGCATTAAGCATTTTAACATCTCATTTACCGGATCTGGTAATTCATCATGTCTTAAATCAGGGTCCTTAATCGGGATCCCATGGTGAAGGACAATCCGACCCGGAACTCCTACCACGGTCGTATCACTGGGAACGGGTTTATTAACAACCGACCCTGCGCCAATTTTTACGTTATCTCCAACTTTAAAAGAACCTAGAACTTTTGCCCCGGCTCCAATCACCACGTTATTTCCAATCGTCGGGTGCCTCTTACCTTTCTCTTTTCCAGTCCCCCCCAGTGTGACCCCTTGATATAAGGTAACATTATCTCCGACTTCCGCTGTTTCACCAATGACCACACCAGTGCCGTGATCAATAAAGAAGCCTTGACCAATTTTAGCACCCGGGTGAATTTCGATCCCGGAAAGGAACCTAGAGAGCTGAGAAATCATGCGCGGCAAGAGTACTAACTTATGTCGATACAGCCAATGTGCCGCTCTGTGAAAAAGCACCGCATGAAACCCCGGATAACAAAATATGACTTCCCAAATACTTTTCGCTGCAGGATCTCTTTCAAAGATTACTCGAATATCACGACGAACCTGTCGGAACATCTTTAGCCTCACCCTTTCCTCTCCCCAATATTATCCGTGAAAACCTATAAATAAATACAAAAAGCAGAACCCTTCGTCCAGAGACGAAAGATTCCGCGGTCCCACTCTGTTTGAACGAACGTGCCGTTCGTTCCAGCTTACAACTTTAACGCAGTCATTACGGATAGGCATACTTCAGGTTTCTGCCGATCAACTCAGAGACGCACTTCCAAAGGTTCCTTGCAAATGGCTTCCACTGTCCCATTTTCGCTTGTTGCAATTTCTCTTTGTACTCTTTCCCATCATCGTCCAAACTAATATTGAATTATGGTATGGAGCCAAGTTTTGATATTTATTTATTATAGGATAGTAACCAATCCATGTCAACAAACAGGTCTTCCGATCCTTCTAGCTTACCCTAGATCTTACGCTAGATAACGTTTTTCCGTAACTTCAAGTCGTTTCAAAACATTCTCGCGCCCCAACAAGGGGATGACATCGTATAATTCCGGTCCATGCATCTGTCCTGTCAAAGCGACTCGAACAGGCATGTACACTAATTTGCCTCCAAGTTTCAACTCTTTCGTTATTTGCTTTAAGAGGACTTTAACCGTAGCTTCAGAAAGCAGGTCTGCTTCACGCACTTTCTCTCTGAATAACCCCAAAACAACGGGTACCTGTTCCCCCCTCAAGACCTCCACGGCCTCACTCTCTGCTTCCAGCGGTACCGCACCGTGAAAATAGTGAATAAAATCTTTCAGCTCTGCCACATAGGCTATTTTCTCGGAAATCGCTTTAATAAAACCCAAACACCATTGCTGCTGTTCCGCAGACTGCTCTCCTTGAGGGAGAATGCCCAGTTCCTGTACATACGGTAAAGCAAGTTCAGCTATGCGTTCAGGAGGTGCTTCTCTAAGGTAGTGAGCATTGATGTAGTTCAACTTCTGGATATCAAAAACTGCCGGGCTTTTGGAAACACGATCAAGCGAAAAAGCCTCTGCCAATTCGTCCAGGGTATAAAACTCTTCTTCTCCAGACGGAGCCCATCCCAGGAGGGCAATAAAGTTTACGATGGCTTCCGGGAGATACCCCTTTTTCTGATAGTCCATGACCGCGGTATCGCCATCCCGCTTGCTCATTTTCCCGCCTTCTGTATTAAGGATTAAAGAAATATGCGCGAATTCAGGGACGGGCAACCCCAATGCTTGATAAATCAAGACTTGACGCGGTGTATTAGAGAGATGCTCTTCCCCACGAATAACGTGCGTGATGTTCATGGTAGCATCGTCAATCACGACTGCAAAATTATAAGTGGGTATTCCGTCTGATTTAACAATAACATAATCCCCAATTCCATCGCTCTCAAAAACCACATCCCCACGGACCTGATCCTTAATATGGATCGCTTGCCCTTCAGGCACACGGAAACGCACAACAGGCTTGCGGCCTCCAGCTTCATAAGCTGCCCGTTGCTCCGATGTTAATTGACGACATTTACCCTGGTAACGAGGGGTCCCCCCCTTGGCAATCAAGTCTTGACGCTCTTGCTCTAACTCTTCTTCCGTACAGTAGCAATAGTAAGCGTGACCACTGTTCAAAAGTTTATTAGTATATTCTCGGTATAGCTCTAAGCGATCTGTTTGGCGATAAGGACCATGCTCTCCGCCAATCTCAATCCCTTCATTCCATTGTATATTAAGCCAACGCAGCGATTCCAAAATATTATGTTCTGATTCTCGACTGGAACGCTCTAAATCGGTATCCTCACTTCGAACAATAAAGGTTCCCTTGTTTTTACGAGCCCATAAATAATTAAACAAAGCGGACCTGGCCCCACCAATATGGAGTGGGCCTGTCGGGCTGGGTGCAAACCGAACGCGAATTTCCATAAATTCATCCTCCAACTTTTTCTAAGTTTACAATTGCCTGGGCGCCGATTCCTTCTCCCCGGCCTTCAAATCCCAAGCGTTCGGTTGTTGTCGCTTTCACTGACACACATGATTCGTCCATCTTCATAGCGCGCGTAAGATTAGAGCGCATCTGGGAGATAAAAGGAGCAAGTTTAGGATGCTCTGCCACAATGATACTATCAATATTTCCGACGCGATACCCCTGCTCTTCAATAAGTCCCATGACTTGCTCCAATAAGGCCAAACTTGAAATGCCGCGGTAGCGAGGGTCATGATCAGGAAAATGTGCCCCTATATCTCCTAAAGCCAAAGCTCCTAAAAGAGAATCCATGATTGCGTGAATTAGAACATCCGCATCCGAATGTCCAAGCAAACCACGTTCATAGGGAATCTCTACCCCTCCAAGAATCAAAGGTCTACCCTCAACCAAAGCATGTACATCATATCCGATTCCAACTTTAATAACCAACAACCCCTTTCGCGAGGCGCGTAGCGCGAGGTTCGAAGTTCGAGATACAAGGTCGAATCGCATAACATATTGTGCTTCGCGAACAGTGCATGTATTTCATACTTTGTGTTTGTACCTAGTGCATCGCACTTCTCCGTATCACACTTCAGGTCAGACAGGGGAACGGTTCTTTTGATCTTTTCTACCTGACCTGCCTGCATGTTCATGTTTCGTATTTTGTGTCTGTCTCTTATTCGGGCATCGTGCCTCGTGCATCGCGCATCGCAAGTATTCGTTCAGCTAACCACAAGTCCTCGGGCGTGGTCACCTTAATATTTTCCAGGGAACCTGGTACCAACTGGACGGAATACCCCATCCGTTCTAGCAACGATGCATCATCCGTACCATAGTACTCCACAGCCGCTGCTTGACGATGAGCTTCTTCCAGTATCCCACGATCAAAGATTTGGGGCGTCTGGACGGCACGCAGACGTTCACGCGGCAGAGTTTCTAACACTTTACCGCAGGTATCAACTCGCTTTATAGTGTCCTTGAGTTCGATTCCCATAATTGCAACAGAGAAATTGTCCGTCTCTCTAAGGAATTGGTGAAACACCTGTAACGCCAAAAGGGGCCTCGCCCCATCGTGAACCACTACTCGTTGAATAGTGGGACTCAGAGCTTGAACCCCTGCATAAACAGAATCTTGGCGCTGCGCTCCACCTTTACATATGGCAACAACTTTATTAAACCTATAGCGATGAACAAGTTCTTCAATTACCGCAACATCGCTTTCTGCCCCAACAATAACAATTTCAGAGACATGACAAGAATTTTGGAAGAGTCTTACCGTATGCGCTAAAATTGGTTGTCCCATCAGTGGCAGGAATTGTTTGTTATATCCGACCCCCATCCGTTTGCCTTGACCAGCTGCAGGAATAACGATCCCTATCTCAGCCAATCGCATTCACCTCATCGATCGAACGAAGGCCCATCGGTTTTTTTTCCAGAGAACTTTTCGGCTTAGCAAAAATCATGCGACCGGCTGCTGTTTGGAGAACACTTGTTACCAAAACTGAGACAGTTTGCCCCATATAGCGTCGTCCTGAATCCACAACAATCATCGTACCATCGTCCAGATAGGCAACACCCTGCCCGGGCTCCTTTCCTTCTTTCATCACTTGGACGAGCATCTCTTCGCCGGGCAATACGATTGGTTTAAGGGCATTGGCCAATTCGTTAATATTTAAAACCTTAACTCCCTGAAGTTCAGCCACTTTGTTGAGGTTATAGTCATTCGTCAAAAGAGGAGAGTTTAACACTTGCCCCAAGCGTACCAGTTTACTGTCAACTTCATTTATATCATCAAAGTCCTGTTCATGAATATGAACCGTGATCGCTGTTTCCTTAGAAATTTGATTAAGAATATCAAGTCCTCTACGCCCACGATTTCGCTTCAGCAAGTCTGAAGAATCAGCGATATGTCGAAGCTCCTCCAAGACGAAACTCGGGATGAGCAATATTCCTTCCAGAAACCCAGTTTTGACAATGTCTGCAATCCGTCCATCAATAATTACACTTGTGTCTAGAATTTTATAATTTACTGACTCCAGGCGGGTGTCCGTTTTACCTTCCTTCTGTTTGTCCGCTTTATCAGTTTTGTCTCCCCGGTCACGGAATCTCGGAATAAAATTAAGAAAGCCTAAGACATCCTCTTTCCGTTTCATTCCAATCGTTAAACCCAGATAACCCAAGAACAAGCTCAGCAGGACCGCCAAAATTGGTCCAAAAAAAGGAACACTGACAAATGAATTGCTAAATAAACTTGAAATAATAAGTCCGATAATCCCCCCAACAGCTCCACTCATAAGATCATGCGTTGGGACCCGGGTTAATCGCGAATCCATCCAACGCATTAATGAGAGAAAAGAACGGATACTAACCGGAGCAACTAAAAACCCAATAATGGCAAACAAGACAATCATAGTTGCGTATGTCCAAACAGGCGACAAGTTTAATCCCAAGGATTGTAAAAGATTAAGTTTTAGAAACAAATAATCAAGATAAAATCCCAACGCTCCCGCTAACAGAGTGATGATCCCGCGTATTAAATTGCGAATCATCATTTCACCTCCTTTTATCATAGTGTGACTAAAAGTCTTTCCAATTATACTGCGAATTGCCATTAAATCTCAAGCTTAGGGAAATTAACTCAATTCCTTATGCTTTATTCGTTTAACATAACAGCAAGTATACGTCTTTGAGTGCCTAAGTGCAACCAGACTGCCATTTTTTTATGAATAAAATACGACGCTAACTTAGAAGGCTAAGCCAGGATTAAAGCCTTGGAGAGCCATTGTCTAACTGCTGCCTCTTCAGAGCCTTCTGTCAAGACGAGTTCACTGATCAAAATTTGGCAGGCATTTTCGTACATCTTTTTTTCTCCAGTCGAAAGACCTTTCTCATTATCCCTTTGAGCAAGGCTACGAACTACATTGGCAACCTCAAAAATATTCCCGCTCTTGATCTTTTCTAAGTTCGCACGATAGCGCCGATTCCAGGCCAGGGTAGCTGCCGTATCTTTGGTTCTCAGTACTTCTAACACGTCTTTAACCATGGTCGGAGAAATCACTTGCCGCAAACCCAAGTTCTCCACGTTATTCAAGGGAATAAACAATTTCATGTTCCCTACCGGTAAATGCATGACATAATATTGACGTATTTCCCCGAGAACTTCCCGTTCTTCAATCGACTCAATAATGCCGGCACCATGCATTGGATATACAACTTTGTCACCAACCTTAAACATTCGGCCACCCCCTTAACTATCATTATATCAAGTTACATAGCCCGGGTCAAAATTTTAAGATTATATCATACAACTCTTTAGCCTGTCAATTTCCCAAATCCATCCTAAATTCTATTGAAAATTGACAACAACCCAGCGGTCTCGGTATAATAGAGGAGGCAGAAAGGAGTGAGGATCGCACACATGGAACAACTCACTGACCAATTCCAAAGCATGGTAAAATCCCTGTTAATCCGGCATCAAAGCATTTTAGATATCTTGTCCAAAGGGCAAGAAACTTCAGCGCGTGTTAACCGAGCCGTTGTTAAGTCGGTTACAAGTTGCGGGTGCCATGCAGTGAATGCGCGTAAGAAATCCCTACCCCCAGATGCAAGCCTTGCCGATTTAAAAGAGCTCTTGAACAGTCAACTCGAAGGATTAATCTGCGATAACTGCCGAGACATCATAGAAGCAGAATTAGGTAAACAGCTGTTTTATATAGCCGCTCTATCTAACGCTTTAGACATTTCCCTAAGTGAAGTTCTCTATCAAGAATACAAAAAGCTTCAGACTCTAACCATTTTCAACTTGACATAAACTATTAAGTTCCTGCATTGGGCAGGAGCTTTTTTTATGGTCAGCGCAACTCCGGCGGTTGCTCTCAACAAGACTCACTAGAAGGCTAATACGTGCGAAGACAGTGTCTGCAAGAAGGGTTAATACGCGCGAAGACAGTGTCTGCAAGAAGGGTTAATACGCGCGAAGACAGTGTCTGCAAGAAGGGTTAATACGCGCGAAGACAGTGTCTTCGTGTGGTGGTGGGCACCAGCCAAGTCTTCTTTATTGTTCTAACGTATTCATATTTAAATGCATAATAACATCGTACAAAGTGTTTAACTCTATAATTTCAACATTTTTGAATCTCGAAGAATCTCTGACAGTATTTTTTGCTACATAAACTCGCTTAAATCCCATCCTGTCTATTTCTCTTATTCGCGCCTCTATTGACGGAACTTTTTTGAGTTCGCCGGTAAGTCCCACATCTGCCAGAAATACTGTATCATTCGGAATTGCTTTGTCCTTCACAGATGAAACTATACACATAATAATTGCTAAGCTTACGGATTGTTCTTTAAGTTGGAGACCTCCAGTTGTTTTTATGACCACATTCTTATCGTATAAGTTGATTCTACCTCTTTGTTCAAGTATCGAAATCATGGTGTTTAGTTGGTCTCTTCTTAAACACTCCGCAATTCTTGATGGATAGGGAGTAAACGATCTGGATACCAGGCTTTCGATTTCAACAATGATTGGGCGAGATCCCTCTTTTATTACTGTTAATGCACTTCCAGAAACCTTTTGCCCATCTCCCCTTTGCGTCATAAAAAACTCGGAAGGATTATCGATCGATAACATGCCTTGTTCAGTCATTGAAAAAAAACCTATTTCCCCTGTACTTCCGAATCTGTTCTTGGAACACCATGCTCCCCTTAATTCTTCTCCATTTTCTCCATTTAATATCAAGACCGCGTCAACTAGATGCTCCAAAGCCCGAAGTCCCGCAATTTCATCATCTTTGGTCATTTGTCCGACCATGATAACCGCTCTGGGCCTGCTATTGTTCTTGGCAACTTTTAACAGTTCGTTGGCACATTCCATTGTCTGAATGGGCGAGCCCGGGCGAGAATTGTGTTCTTCAAGATTAAAGGTTTGAATACTGTCGATGATAATTAAATCCGGATCAAGTTCCGCAACAGAGGCCAGAACATTGTTCATACTGGTATCAGAGTATATCCAAATGTTACTCTTGTTGCTGTTTAGAATTCGATCAGCCCTGCTTTTTATTTGACTGTCACTTTCTTCTGCCGAAGCATAGAGAACCCGATACCCTTTAGAGGCAACATCGTCTGCCACTTGTAAAAGCAGCGTTGACTTTCCAGCACCTGGCCTTGCTGTCAAAATAATTATCGAATCCCTAACAATTCCGCCACCGAGCACTCGGTTAAATTCACTTAGGCTCGTAACAATTCGATCACTATTACCCGATATCACCTCAGATAGCCTTTTGGGCGAAGTCTTTCGACTATTGGACACTGCAGTTGATTTGGCTTGACTAATCATTTCTTCATACGTGTTCCATTCCTCACAACTCTGACACTTTCCCATCCACTTTGGGCTTTCGTAGCCGCAATTGGAACATCTATAAATCACCTTATTCTTCAATACAATGCCCCATTCCCATCAAACATCTCGGGATAATTTTAATCAATTTCTTCTATGTACTGCCGTTCTCATGTAAGACAATTCATGAATTGCCTTACATGAGACAACAGCTAGTTATCATTTCTTGGAGAATTTCATTTTCCCATCCTCGGCTTCCACTCCAATTGTGTCACCGTCTTTAAATTCACCTTCAAGTATTTTTTCCGACAGAGCATCTTCTATTAAACGTTGAATTGCTCGCCGCAACGGACGCGCACCAAAAACCGGATCGTTTCCCTCTTTAGCTATTAGAAGAGTTGCGCTCTTCTCAATTTCGAGCTTTAAGCCATGCTCACCCAATCGTTTGTTCATTTGGCTCATTAATATTTCTGTGATTTTCTCCAAATGTTCCTCTTGGAGAGCATGGAAGACTACTAGCTCGTCGATACGATTTAGGAACTCTGGGCGGAAGGTTCGTTTTAACTCAGCCATAACCTGTCCGTGCATATTCTTGTAGTCTGCTTTCTCGTCTTTTTTAGGGGCAAATCCCATTGCTTCCTTTTTCAAGAAGGAGGATCCTACATTTGACGTCATAATAATGACTGTATTTCGGAAATCAACGGTCCTGCCTTTAGTATCCGTTAGCCGACCATCTTCAAGCACTTGCAATAAAATATTAAATACTTCAGGATGCGCCTTTTCGATTTCATCCAGCAAAACAACACTATAGGGTTTACGCCTTACCGATTCAGTTAACTGACCGCCTTCATCATGTCCAATATATCCTGGAGGTGCTCCTACAAGCCTTGAGACTGCATGTTTCTCCATATATTCAGACATATCGATGCGGATCAAAGCCTTTTCATCCCCAAACATCGCCTCGGCTAAAGCGCGACCAAGTTCAGTTTTTCCAACTCCTGTTGGCCCAAGAAAGATGAAGGAACCAATCGGGCGTTTGGGATCTCTCAATCCCGCTCGCGCACGGCGGACTGCTCGGGCTACGGCTGTGACTGCGTCTTCTTGTCCAATGAGCCGCTGATGCAAAATCTCCTCTAAATGCAGGAGACGTTCACTTTCTTCTTGAGCAAGCTTTTTAACAGGTATTCCTGTCCAACTAGCTACAATTTGAGCGATGTCATCCGCCGTGACTTGGGCACTCTCTTTGTAACGCAGATTTTCCCAGGCCTCTCTTTGTCCAGCAAGCTCTACCCGCAATTTGTGTTCCTGATCGCGGATTTGAGCTGCTTTTTCAAATTCCTGGCTGGAAACCGCTGCTTCTTTCTCCTTCTTCAAGCGCTCCGCTTCTTCTTCAAGTAATTTTAAATCTGGCGGAGCGGTAAAACTAGCTAGACGAACACGCGAAGCTGCCTCATCCATTAAATCGATGGCCTTGTCCGGTAAGAAGCGGTCTGAAATGTATCGATCGGACAGGCGTGCAGCCGCCTCAATCGCTTCATCTGTAATTTTGACCCGGTGATGCGCTTCATACCGATCGCACAAACCATGAAGAATCCGAATTGCCTCCTCTACAGTCGGTTCATCGACCGTAATGGGCTGAAAACGACGTTCTAAGGCTGAATCCTTCTCGATATATTTTCGATATTCTTCTAAGGTAGTGGCCCCGATGCATTGAAGTTCACCTCTGGCTAACGCTGGTTTTAAAATATTTGCTGCATCAATAGCTCCTTCAGCCGCTCCCGCTCCAATTAAGGTATGCAATTCATCAATAAAAAGGATGATGTTCCCGTCCGCCCGGATCTCTTCCATTACTTTCTTTAAGCGCTCTTCAAATTCGCCCCGGTATTTGCTTCCAGCAACCATCGCTGAAAGGTCTAACGTAATAACTCGTTTGTTTAAAAGAATCTCCGGCACTTTGTTGCCAATAATACTTTGGGCCAAGCCTTCGGCTATAGCTGTTTTACCGACACCTGGTTCCCCGATCAGCGCCGGATTGTTTTTAGTCCGTCGACTTAAGACCTGGATAACTCGCTCGATTTCCTTTTCTCTCCCGATCACAGGGTCGAGACGAGCTTCGCGTGCTTGCACTGTAAGGTCGCGTCCAAACTCATTGAGGGCTGGCGTATTCGCAGGCCCGGCGTTCTTGGTGGAAGATATAGGATTAGGCGCCGGTATTGCCGATTCATCTAATTCCCCACCTAAAAGTTTCACCACTTGTTTCCACACTTTTTCAGGGCTCACATTGAGATTCGCCAAGATTCGGGCCGCAATCCCCTCGCCCTCCATAATTAATCCCAAGAGCAAATGTTCAGTCCCAATATAATTAACATCTTGGCGGTGAGTTTCCTCATTTGCCAACTCTAAAACCCTTTTCACTCGCGGAGTAAGCCCCACCTCGCCGTTAAAGGGTTGACCCACCCCGGCAATTTGTTCAACCTGGCCACGAATTTTATCCAGATCTAAACCCATTCCGGTTAAAGCCTGAGCCGCAATTCCCTCACCCTCTTGAATAAGCCCAAGTAGGATGTGTTCCGTCCCCACAACTTGATGTCCCATCCGTTTAGCTTCACTATGGGCTATAGTTAAGACTTTCTCTGCACGTTCTGTATAACGTCTCTTCATCATTTCTTCATCCTTTCTTTTATCGAGGCACGAAGTTCGATGCTCGCAACTCGAAATTGAGATTGAAAGCAAAGCTTTCATGATTTAAAAGAGCAAGCCTGTGATACAAGCGATCAGGTTTCCTACCTCGTCCTTTGTGTACTCGTGCCTCATGCCTCATGTATCGTACCTCGTGCTTCCTGCATCGCGCCTCGTATAAGTCGAGCCCGCTCCTCATCCCGCTGGTTGGGGTCAAGTTCCCGATCAAGAATATATTGCAAACATCCCGAACGAGTATCCACGATCAACGTTGCAAAACCATCTTTGATCTTGGGTAATATACCCATATCAGTTCCTAATCGGTCAAGGGACAATAAATGAATAGCATCTTCCGAAGAGAGTAGCCGAGCGTTTTGCAAAGTTCCCCGCGCCCGCCAAACCTTATCTTCCAGGAGCATCGGCATTTGCTTTTGGAGAAGTTCTCGGGCCTTAAGTTCATGCTCGATAATCTGTCCGGTCACAGCATCCAAATGGGTTAAGATATCTTCTTCACTTTTGCCGAGCGTGATCTGATTGG
>NZ_AGAF01000104.1 GCF_000224515.1 Desulfosporosinus sp. OT
CCCTTTTAGACATTGTAAAGAATCGAAACAATTTATTAATGTCGAACATTGTTGAATATTATTCGTCCGACATACAAATACTAACATGTTTCACGGATAAATACATTTATAAGTTCTTGGGTTTTCTTCCATCTTTTACTTAGGATACTTTGATTCGTTTGATCAATAATACCTAGCATAATAAACTCTTCCTCACATATTTAAATGCTAAGCTTATCATTGACAATAAGCTTCTTTAATAGATTACAGAAGTACTTATTAGTGAATTATGTATTAAGCTCTTATAAATAAAGTTCCCAGTGTGAAAGCATGTTTCAAACCTTGATGCTGAAGGAAAACTACTTTGCCAACATCTGATCTTTTGGAGTCTTTGATCCCTTTTCTAAAAGGATCAAAGACTCTAACGGTATCTATTCAGCTTGCGGATAATTAATACTCATAAAAAAACCCTCCTAGAAGGAGAGTTGACTTTTGAATAATTTCATTAGACCAAGCTACCGCTAGGTGTAGAAAGGCTCCCATCCGGGAGCAACTATTTATATATCACTCAATGGCATATTTTTCTATCTAACCCTTTTCTCATGGAAAGAAAATGTATGGACAAAATACAGAGAGTCTCTCATCAAAACTAAGACGAGAAACTCTCCGTTTATCTGCCATAATTTTTTTGATGGATATTTTAAGATAAGTCAAAACACAATTGACTATCCGAAGGTAATTTGCTAACGAAAACATTCTTGGGCAGGAATCGTGCAACACAAGCCTTCTCTGATCTACTATTAACTTCTCCTATCGTATCTCCATCAAATGTTTGACGAGCCAAAACACGTTTATTAGAATCCATCAATATTAATGAAACATTTGTACAAGTAATTTTTCTGCTAAATCCATTACTTATAAAAAAGCCAACTAATAACCCTTCACTCGCAGGTGATGCACCCGTAAATTGAATGATAATTTTATCTTCTTTAATGTTTAACATCTCATCCAGCTGCTTCTCGGAATCCTGTTCAACCACAGCAGCTTTTGCTTCAACTGTATTCTTATACGAAAGTTCAGAATCCTGTTTTCTACTTCCTAATTTTTTAGTTAGATTCCATAACATGGTAAATATCCTCCATTTATTTTTTATTATTTTACAATTATCTCATATCCTTAAATATTTTGCTACTGGAAATGTCTTTGAATACCTATCGAAGATTAAATTAATGATAGCAATGGAAAATAAAAGATCGTATTATAATATCCGGCATAAGTGGCGCTTTCTGCTTCTTCACAAAGTATCATCAGTTCATCCTAGAAACACCAAAAGGGTCCTTCGCCTTTAAAAGAACGAAGAACCCTTTTGCCCAGTTGTCAGGATATTCTTACTCTGGCTCTACGTGAGAATCTTTCCACTAGAGACAGCCAAGTAGCTTCCTTTCACCTAGTATTGATACAGTACTATTATGAGTTTATTGCTGCAGTAATTGCGTTTTGGATGGCAACTCCGCTAGCAAAGTCACCATTAGCAGTAATTGCATCAATTAAAGCTGTTGCCACATAATTTTTATCAGCAATACTTAAGGCGTTGTAGTCAGTTAGATCAAGTTCCAATACGGTCGCATTAGCTGTTAATGCTGCTTTCATTTCAGTTGTGGTACCTGCAGCATTTACATCAGCTAAAGCTGTAACAACTGCTGCTGCATCAACTAAATCTTGAGTTGCAGCTTCAAGAAGTGTAGTTTTTGCTTTAATAGTAGCCGTTACTCCACCATCTACAGCAGTGTCTACTGCTGTATAAACAGCATCTGTAGCTAGACCACCTGCATCTGTATAAGCAGTTTGAGCGGCAGTGGCTGCATCTTTTGCTGCTTGAAGAGCTGTATCTGCATCAAGTAAATCTTGTGTTGCAGCTTCAAGAGCTGTAGTTTTTGTTTTAATAGTAGCCGTTACTCCACCATCTACAGCAGTATCTACCGCTGTATAAACAGCATCTGTAGCTAGACCACCTGCTGCTAGATAAGCAGTTTGTGCATCACCAGCCGCATCTTTTGCTTCTGCAAGAAGTTCAGCTGAAGTTGCACCTGTCTCCATAACAAAGAACTTAGCATAGGTTCCTGTCATTGCATCCAGAACAACGGTTACATTATTTTCGCCATCAAGATCTGACAACGATTTCTTCTTAATGTCACTGTTGTCTTTTCCGTTAAGCACTAAGCCTTCATCCGCAAGTTTGTAGGTTTTTCCGTTACTAAATGTGACTTTTTTAGCGCCAGCATCAATGTCCTCAACAGTTAATCCTTTTGTTACACGATTATGATATTGATCATATGGATCTTCAGGGTTCGAAGTATCAATATCTTGATCAGTATCAATATCCTGAACTAAAGTATCATTATCAGAATCAAATTCAAGAACTACAACGTCTCCTTTTACAACGGCTTCTCCGTCGTCAACTTGATCAACCTTAAACGTTTGCTCTTTGCCGGCTACCCAACCGGAGATACTGACGACTTCATCATCCGTATTACGAAGAATTTTTGTAACCACAGCCTCTTCGTAATCGGTATCATCGCTATTAGTACCAGAGTACCAAATAGCAATTACTTCTTGGTCATCATTATAGATGAAATGACCTTCAGTAATATCCGCGCCATTGTAATCTCCGAATTTCGTTACAGTGTAATCTGATCCGTCAGTATTTTCTTTATCGGCCTTATCAGCTCTAAACAGAAGTGTATTGTCAGTCAGCTTACAACCCTGTACATACGAATCATCAGCTTGAATAGTGCTGGTAAGAGGTTTATAACCTACGTCACCGTCATCATCACTATCGCTTGAAGCATCATGGTAGAATTCCAGTTTTTGGAGATCGCCATCATCATCCAAGTGCAACTTAACAAGTCTGCCTGCAGCACCATCAGCACTGAAGGAGATCTCAACATCGTCTTCGTCTCCGGTATTATCTGTTAATTTAATACCAGAAAAATCGTTACCATCTGCAATTAATGAAGCAGTCCAATCTTTAGAAGCATCGTTATCAATCTTGTAATCTGTACCGTCAACGATAATCTTATCCAGACTGTCTAGATTAATATCATAAGACACTTCGTCCTCATCTTCAGTTACTGCTTCAACATCAATTTTCGCTTTTGATGATTTGTAACCTACGATATCATCAGTCAAAGTTGCAACCTTTGTATTACTGTCAACTGTGGCTGTGTCTCCGCTTACATAGAGAAGATTTCCGGCAGGGTCGGTGTAAATTGCCACGTCACCGGCAGCTTGAAGTTCTTCCGCAGCATCCTGGTCGATTGTGTCAACATCACCTTCGTCGTTGATATAAACTGCGTCTTGGCTGTAGTCATAGTCGCTTGCTACATCACTATCATAAACATAGTCGTAGGTTTCACCGTCTACTTCGATTGCGTTATCATATACTTCGTCAATCGCGCC
The DNA here is from genome assembly GCF_000224515.1 of Desulfosporosinus sp. OT. GTDB lineage: Bacteria > Bacillota > Desulfitobacteriia > Desulfitobacteriales > Desulfitobacteriaceae > Desulfosporosinus. The sequence continues at coordinate 3,439 of NZ_AGAF01000104.1, forward strand.
GGTGGCTACTGGTTTGGTGACAACTTGAGCGTAGCCGTCGCCATCATTTGCGTCTTCATCGTACAATACTAAGTCACCTTTTTTGAGCTCAGAAGGATCAATTACTTTATTGTCCTTAACAATGGTAGCGTCGGAAGAATCGAAAGAACCGGTTGAGCCATTAATGCCAACTACTTCATCGTCGTCCATAGAATCAAATATTAAGGAATTTTTTAAAGTATAGGCGCTAACGAAAGTAATGTCTCCTGAAGAATCAAATCCGATCTTAGCATAGTTGAATTTTTTATCCTTAAGATCTTCTAAACTACTAGCATCGTATGATTCGACATTTCCATCCTCATCATTATTATAGAAGACGAATTTATCCTTATTACTGTCATTGTACTGATCTTCAGTAATATCATAGTCTTTATCTTCGCCAAGAAGGGTAATGGTATTATCGTCCTTGACTTTAATAGAATCAACTTTTGTGGTATTCGTTAAAATTTTGTAGCTAGTTAATTCTAAATCGGAATTGTACCAAACCTGCACTTGTTCGCCCAATGCTGCATAGTAATCAAAGTCAACATTGCTAGGTATCGAGATGGTTTTAGTATCACCTTCTGCGACATCACCTGAACCTTTTTTCTCACTAACAATATAAATCTTATCATTGGAAGGATCAATTGACATTACACGAGATTTAAGGGAATAGGAACGGTTGAAAACAGTGGTCAGCATTGTGCCATTAACATTGACGGAAACATTATAGTCTTGAAGATATTCAAGTACAGGACTATCTACACTGCTGTTATCATTACCATACAATTGGAGGGTTGCAGTCAGACCATCAGTGGACATTGTAACCGCTTGAACACCATACCGTTCTTGTGTGTCAGCATTGGCAATTGTAAAACTTGATGTTTGAAGTCCTGAGACAGGTTTGCTAAACTTAACTTCTAAATATTGATTGGCATCGTCAAGTGCGTTTACTGATACAATTGACAGCTCTCCCGGTACAGATGTAACTTGACCAGCAGCAACTCCTGCACGAATGCTTTCAGGAACAACCGCTGCACCACCGAGAGCAGTAACAATAGTGCTAGCAGAGGATTTACTGTAGGTGAAAGCTGCAACAGCAGGAACACTAACTCCGTCTGTGAGAACAATAGCGGACTTAGATTGAGCTGCAAGTGGAGCACCAGCAAGAGCATCAATACCAGTTTTGCCATTAGCTACATAGACATTATCAAATTCGAGGGAAGAAGCGAAGTCTTGGATAACTTGGTTATTCGTGTCATAAGCAGTGTTTCCATAGTGACGGGTTGGGTTTGGCAATTGAGCCAATACAGTGGCATCAATAACGCCTGTTCCACCAATAACATCAGCTGCAGTAATACCTAAGTTGGCAGCTAAGTATGCTTTTGCGCTAGCAGAAAGTCCAGCTTTTTCAGTTAAGATGATTGGCTCGTTAGCAGCAGAAGCAACGGAGGCGATGGAAAGAGCATCTTGGTTTAACCAGCCGTACGCAACTGCGACTTTAGTTACAGGAGCGCCGAGTTCAACTAATTTTTTAGCTATGTTTACAGATGTTTCAAAGCGGTCAGCACCACCAAGGGAAACAACTTCAATACTCATGCCTTTTAATTGGTCAATGACTGCTTGGCTGATAACTGCGGTTCCACTGGTTACATAAACTTTCTTAACATTAAGTTTTGTAAGTTCAGCTTTGGTATCGGCATTCAGAACTGCTCCAGGACCTTGTAAAAGAATAGGAGCCTTTAAGTAAGCAGCGAGTGGGCCAGCGGTAAGTGCATCAGCAGCACCATAAGAAGCTGAAGATGCGAGAATTGCTGTACCGGTATAACCTGTTTGATCAGCAATTTGTACTGCAGTTTGTTCAGCAGTTGTACCACCTAAGCGAGTTGGAACTGCACTATTAGCAAATGCATTAAACGGTACGATTGTCAATGCCATACCAGCGATAGCTAAAGATGCTAAGGCTTTTTTAGTTTTTCTCATGTAGTGAATATCTCCTCTCAATTTGGATCTTTTCTTTCTTGGGAATGAACTAACTCTTTTCCTTACCCAGGACGTCTTTTAAGTCGTCCCTCACCCCCTTAATATGAGTAGCACAATCTTTAGACATTGCGCAATATCTAAAAGCATCCACAGGATAATACGGAAGCGTCCCTCCTAAGGATGATGATCATCCCTCCCGTGGCATACCCTTTAGAACCGCATAAGGAATGGTAGCAAACACAAAAAAGTCTACATTAGCTATACATATTCTGCATAATAGCTAATATTCCTGCTTTCTGTCCGAATTTTTTTGTCAGCTTTTCACGGCGTTAAAACCCCGGACAGTTCCCATTGTTACCCGCTTAGTTTACACCATAACTCAATAGTTTTCCACCTTTTAGTCAAAAATATACTGACTTCAAAAGGAATATTAGAATTATAGCATGGTGTATGACTCTAAATGTGAGTATTTTGTGGGATTTTTCTAAATGACTTGTTAACTTACTTGGAAAAATAAAGCAGTGTAGAGTTTGTGATGTTATTAATTTAGCACGAAATGCGAAGCGAATCAATGCCTAGTCTCTCGGAATACTAATATCCATTAAATTTTAGAATCCCTTGGTAAATGCCCATAACCGCTTTGCTTTGGAAGTCTGGAGATTCTAAGAGTTTCTCTTCAACTGGATTAGATATGAAACCGACTTCTACAAGAACTGCAGGCATTTTCGTATTCTTAATTACATAGAAATTCGCATCCTTTACCCCACGGCTTGGTAAGGCGATCGACTTTACCAGCTCACTCTGTACGCAATTCGCAAATGCCTTAGACTGAACAGCCACCGAGCTATCTGAACTGTAATAGGTCGTCGTACCTGTGGTAGCAGGATTACTATACGAATCATTGTGTAGACTGATGAACAAGTCTGCCTTCAGGTCATTAGCTATCTTGGTACGCGCCTTAAGATCTGAAAGCTCTGAATACGTTCCGACTGCGGGCGTGACATCCTTACTTCGCGTCAAGATTACGCTTGCTCCTGCTGAGCGCAACATTCCAGCGAGATTAAGCCCAATGGCTAACGTGTTGTTCTTCTCATAGGTTCCTGTCGCTCCAAGGGCCCCTGTGTCAGGACCTCCATGCCCCGGGTCGACGACAATAGTAACTCCTGCTAAGAGATTCGTAGGCTGCATGGTCCCTTCAAGCATAGCCTTGACCTGATCAGTGACGACGGCTAGTCCACCGATGATCACGACATTCACCGGACTTTCTGTAGGCGTGGACAGCACAGAGTAGGTTGGGCCCGGTAAGTTTGCCTTTTGGGCCATGGCGATTTCAGCATGCTGCTTTGCTGCTAAGGCCCCTGCAGCGAGAGCATCCGGAAAGTTCTCGCCGGTAACTAGGTAGGTCGTTGGCGATGTAAGGTCATCTCGAGCGAATTCATACACTTGGGCAGCGGTGTCATATCGGTCGTATCCTGCAATTCGTTGAACGCTTGTTAAACTGCCCAGAGTTGCATCCGATACGACAGCCTCTCCCCCGACAACAATCGTTTCTAGGTCACCTTTTTGTTGGAGACTCGTCAGCTCTTGATGAGTTGCTGCCGGCATGTTCTTCGCTCTGGTCAGGAGTATTGGCGTTTCCGTTACCCCAGCGTAGGCTGAAATCGCAAGCGCATCCGGAAACTGCTCACCATTCGCGAGAATTATTTGCCCTTTGCTTTCTACGCGTTCGGCCACTTTTTGGGCTGTTTCATATTGGTCATATCCTGCAATACGTTCCGGCTTATTTAAGCCTGCATTTTCAATATCTGACTCAACTTGCGAGCTTAAGACTGCCTGCCCCCCTATTAGAATGACTTGTTTAGCGCCTAGTCGCTTAATTTCTTCCATAACCTTAGCATCGATTCCTTCGGCAGAAGTCAAGAGGATGGGTGCATCCAATTGATGAGAAAGTGGCGCTGCAACTAAAGCATCCGGAAAATGATCACAATTTGCCAGTATGACGGTATCCGCTAGCTGCCACCCTGTTTTAGAAACTTCAATGGCAGTGTCGATTTGACGGACTCCGGAAATCCTCGACGTCGCTAGTGCTAAAGGAGATGCCTGTGCTGGATTCTGAAACCCCAGCCAAAATCCTAAGAACAACATCATTCCTAAGAAACTCCATTTTAATTTTGCCACATCATAATTCCCTCCTTTTGAAGTACTTGTTAAAATTCGACATGCAATGCCATGTTCCTGCCATAAAAAGAGGGACTTTCGTCCCAATATATTACAGGACCCAACTTTGTACGGTTTCTAGAACTTTTTCCGGCAAGGCCACTAACCCACCAAATGCCTCTACCTGCCTTCCCTGCCAAGACTTTAAAAGTGTTGTTAAACTAGCCGGAGTTGCTGAATTCGTCGGGACTATGATAACCATTGATCCGTAAAGTGCTGCTCGCACGGCACCAGTTAAAGCATCGGGGTAATTCTCTCCGGTTGCAATTTCAAGCTTAGCCGTTGTCGGTGGATATTCTTCCAATACAGCGGCGGTTGTGTCGTAGGCCGTATACCCACTGATCCGTTTAGGCAAGGGAAGACTGTCCATTACGTTAGCCCCGACCACAGCTGTCCCTCCGATGACCAGAGTTTGGGTTGCATTGAGCTCCCTTAGAACAGTTTGTGTATCTCCAGACAAGGTTGATGACTCGGTGAGTAAAATCGGTACCCCCTGCCGAGCAGCCCAAGCTGAAATGACTAATGAATCCTGAAAGGAATGTACGCTAGCCACGACGGCCTTTCCTTCAGTACCCAGTTCTCGGGCAATCGCCGCAGCCGTCCCTTCTGCCGTATAACCGGACAAACGTTTTACCTCATATTTCTGCCGTAGTTCTGTTTCGATTGTCGACGACAGGGCTGCCGTCCCCCCCAAGAGATAGATTGTCTTCGGAGCTAGTCTTTGCAGCTCTGCACGAACGTCCTCCGTGAGCCCAGAGCTTGGGGAGAGTAAGATCGGAGCTTGCAATTTATAGGCAAGAGGTGCACCTGCCAGAGCGTCTGGAAATTGATTAGCCTGGGCGAGTATTACGGTATCCGCTCCGGTTGTAAATGTAGCCTTGGAAATTTCTACAGCTGTTTCCTCTGCCGTGGCTCCTGCCAAACGGTTGCTCTCTGTCGTTGCCTGAGATGTCCCCACCGTATAAATTCCACCTCCATAGAGCCCTAGGCTAGCCTCACCACTAACTATCTCTCCACCTAAGGCAATCCAGCGTGAACCATCCCAATGGTAGATCGTCGCTTCGGAGTCCGCCTTAAGTGAGGAATCATTTAACTTTAAGGAAAGAATCTTCTGCGGGGTTTCACTTCCCCAGTCAATCTGAACAACTGAGGTTATAAAGGACGCACCGTTTGGTAGACTGGCGGGAGCTGTGATGGTATTCAACGATACATTGGCTGAGCTGGCAAACGCTTGCGCAGGGATTGTTAAGGCCAGTTGTGTCGAGCCTGCTGTCGCTTGCACGATCCCCCCCAGTTCGTTGACTGAAGCTGGTGAAGTTAGCTTGTCCAGTGTTTGATTGGACAGACCCAAAGCTAATTTCACGTCCACCAGCCCATAACCGTAGTTGTTATCTATTCCCGGAGAGCCTAAATCTTTCACTCCCGCTTCAAGAACCTGAATCACTTGGTCTCGAGACCAATCAGGGTGTTGGCTCCAAATCAAAGCGGCTTCTCCGGCTACAAATGGAGCGGCCATGGAGGTTCCGCTCGCCTCGGCATATCCAGCCCCCTGGGTCTTGCTCCACCAATCGCTCGGTATGGAATCACCAGGAGCAGCTAGATCTACCTCTGGACCTGCGACTGAGTAATCAGCCACGTTGTTGGTTTTATCGGTCGCTGCCACAGCCAGAACATCCGGGTCAGAGGCTGGGTAACTCACACCGGGATTCCCCTCCTCTTGAGAATCATAATTCCCCGCTGCTGCCACCATTAAGCACCCTTTATTATAAGCATAGGCAACTGCGTTCCTTAGAATATCTGAGGAGTCCGAACCGTCTTCAGAACCAAAGCTCAAATTCAGTATCTTGGCACCATGATCAGCCGCCCAGACAATTCCGTCGGCTATCACATCGTCATTCCCCTCTCCCGTGGAATTCATTACCTTGATCGGCATAATCTTGGCCTGATAGGCCACTCCAACAATACCTACGTCGTTTTTTTCGGCAGCCGCAATTCCGGCTACATGGGTTCCATGTCCGTTGTTATCTTGAATTGCTACCGGTGCTTCGCTCTGGGTGATGGCATTGTATCCAGGGACCAGATTGTCCTTCAGATCCGGGTGATTTATTGCGACACCCGTATCGATTACGGCAATGATCATGCCTTGACCGGTCGCCCCCATGTCCCAAGCTCCTTGGACATCACCGCTTACCATTGACCATTGGTCCTTGAAAAGAGGATCCGTCGGTACAGTTGAACTCGCTAAGCTTTGAGTCGTACGGCGATAATTTTCCTCCGCGCCCAAAATCCCGGGCGTCTTCTTCATCTCTGCTATGACTTGCTGCATATTAGTAGTTTCTTTAAGTTTTAAGGTTGCATAATTAAGAGGACCTCGGCGTACAACCTCCGCTCCGAAGTTTTGTGCCAACTTATCAATGTCTACTCCTGAGGCTAAAGAGACAACAACTTGTAAAGGGACAACCGATTGACTGGTTTTTTCTTGGGTTAGGTTCGGTTGCTCTGTTGAAGGTAGAGGAGCAAGACCTAAATTTAAAAAGATCATCCCTATTATCACAAGAAACACAAATCCATTTTTAGTCCTACCAAATTTACCTCTTCCTGTTAACATCTCTTTCACGTCTCTTTCATGTCTCAATTCATTTCTCTTTCATGCGTCAGTTTTTATTAACTTTTAACGTCTCTTTCTATATACAAGGTACTTAGCTTATATTCGTTAATTGATATCACTTTCCTTTCTTTTTCCACATCATTAGTCCTGTATGATTTTGGAAATCGGCATTCCTCTGTTTCTGGAAGGATTTTGTCTCTTTACAAAGAATATTTAAGCGAGTAGCATGATGCATAAAACCCATAGATTCAAATCTAAAATTTTTGGCAACTTACAAACCGATCATCAACTACTCGCTTAACTTTTTGAGTCATGGCTCGCTCTCGACATTTGACACGTCCTGCGCTGACGGCTGAGTTATTTTTGCAAATCAGCAAGATATTTATCTCTCGCATGGAATGCGATACAAAAATTTATATCGCTAGCGCAATCACAATTACATTTAATCCGCAAAAAAATTCCTTGGAGGGTTTAATGAACTTTTTAACAAAGAAAACAATTTGCTTTTTCTGTAGTTTTACGATCCTTTTAAGCCTTGCTCCCTTCCACCCACAAGTTGTACTAGCCGAAACTACCGAATCAGTCTCGGATCGCATTTACGGGAATACACTGTATGATACCGCCATTGAGATTTCTAAGACTGGCTGGGATTATGCTCCTGTTGCCGTACTAGCCACCGGAGGAAACTTTCCGGATGCATTGACCGGAACCGTTCTCGCACACAAAGTTAATGGGCCTCTGCTTCTTACCGAATCAGATCATTTAAATCCGGCCGTTTCAGCGGAACTCAAACGCCTCGGTACACAAGAAGTATATCTCCTGGGTGGAGAGGTTGCTTTAAACGGGGCTGTTGAACAGGCCCTCAAGAACCAAGGGATCTTACCGAAACGTCTCGCTGGATGGGATCAGTATGGGACGGCCGCAGCCATTGCTAGCGCAGCAACCTCAAGTTCTACTCAAGCATTTTTGGTGAACGGCGATCATTTTGCAGATGCCTTAAGCATCTCTTCTTATGCCGCCGCTCAGGGAATTCCCGTCTTACTCACCCGTGCCGATTCCTTACCGCCAGAAACAGCTACGGCTCTCGCCCAATTAGGTGTTCAACAAGTAACCTTGATTGGCGGCAAGGCTGTGATTAAGGACACCATCGAAGAACAGCTCAGTAAACTCCCTCAACCTGTAAAAGTCACCGCGCGCTATGCCGGGTACGACCAATATGAAACAAACACTACTGTTTTAAATCAATTACCCTTTGAAACTTCAAAAGTCTATATTGCTACCGGAGAGAACTTCCCGGATGCCTTAGCGGGCGCAGCTCTAGCTGCAAAAGACAATGCACCGATCCTTTTGCTTCCCAGCAAACAATTAGGCACCTCTACAACGGCTTACCTTAATCAAAAACGGACCTCCGGCTCAGATTTTACAATTTTCGGGGGGTGGAGCGTTATTAATTACAAAATCGAAAGTATTGTACGTACTGGCGTTTCGCAACCACGGATTTCCCTTCAATATACCCAAGGGGGCTTATCTGGTACGAAAGGGATGCTAAGTCAGGTTGAGTCAATCCCTTCACCAGCTACGGATTATGCCGACATCATTGCGCCAAGCTGGTATTACCTCGATGATACCGCTAGCGGTGCGGTAACTGGGGGCTGGGATGCCAGTTCAGGCGATTATACCCAGTTTACGACCGCCGTTCATGACCGTAATCTAAAAGTCCTTCCCGTCATTCAATCGACCTGGTCCACTCCTAAGACTGTTGATACTGTATTGGCTTCCGACACAGCGCGTGCTAAACTGGAAAGCCAGATTGTCCAGCGAATCCAAAGTACAAACGCTGATGGAATCGTTATCGACTTTGAATTGATGAGCAATGCCACCGGACCCTATCTCACTCAATTTATGAAAGAACTTTATGCCCAACTTCATCCCTTAAATAAGTTAGTTATTGAAGCTGTTATGGCCCGTACCGGCTCTGAATCTTGGCTCGCTGAGTTTAACTACCATGACCTTTCTCAATACGTCGATTATCTCCACGTCATGACGTATGACTACAGCCACTCAACCCCCGGGCCCATCGCTCCACTGGATTGGAGCAGCAAGGTTTTGCAATATACACGCGCTCAAGGTGTAGATATGCATAAAGTTCTCCTCGGACTTCCTTACTACGGAGCAGACTGGTGGACAGCCGACACTGGGGCTAATCCCACCTACAGTCGACGGTCGGGCGGAATGACTGAGCTATTAGCTTTAGCTAAGGGACCAGTGCAGCGCGATTCTTCTCAGATTCCATATTTCAAGTACTCCGATGCTTCTGGTTCACACACTGTCTATTACGATGATGTCCAAAGCTGGAATGCCAAAATGGGACTGCTCAATCAATATGGGCTCGGCGGGGTCGGAGCGTGGTCTCTCAGCTGGACCATAAATCCTACAACTTCCACAAGCACTAGTGCTTTCTATCCGCTGCTGAAACAATATCTGCGGTAATGTAAACAAAGCAAGCCGTTCACTGACTTTTAGTAGTGAACGGCTTGCTTTACTCTTGTTAAAATAACTTAGCCATTTGAATTAGGTTCGCAATTAGTGGCGTTGATTTCGGGAGTGGAAGGCTCTTAAAAGCTCCGCTCGATTATTATTCTCCGAAGACTTGCCTCAAATTGATTGTAAAGTCTGCGAGGACTCTCGACTTCAATTGGCTATCCTCCGTAAAAATACCTGGTTTCCCATATTGATAGTCTTCGCCTAAAATGAAAACCATGACCGTTTTATCAATGGGGTGAACAATCCAATACTCTTTGACCTTATACTTCTCATAAAGAGCTAACTTTTTTACATAATCAGTACTTATTGATGTTGGCGAGATAACTTCGATTATTAGGTCTGGACTACCTAAACAGCCTTTTTCGTCTAATTTAGACTCATCACATACAACTGAAATATCCGGCTGAACCACATTGCTTATTTGCTCATCTTCTTCCCCCGGTTCGCTAAAACGGACGTCGAACGGTGCTGTATAAATTCTGCAAGGCTTGTCGGCAAGATAACTACGAATCCGGAAAAATAATTCACCAGAAACTTCCTGATGCCGCCGAGACGGCGCTGCTATATTATAAGCAACTCCATCAAGCAGTTCCCACCGTTCCTCTTCAGACCACATAAGATACTCCGCATAGGTATATCGATTATTATCCTTTGGCGCAGGTAATACCATATTGTTTGCCTCCAAAATTAACAAGCTAAAGTAAGCTGACCACTTGCCAACCGCAAAACATATAACCATATTATACCATTAAATTGGGTGGAGATAAAGGTATCATGCTTTAAGACCTTCGAGAGTGTAGAAGTGATCAGTCTAAAGCCTATTACATCACCTTATGATTTCCACCAAACAACGCTCCACCTACTCCGGCCAAATCCTACTCATCATCGAGTTAAGAATAATCGCCAAACTCACTTTAAACATATAATACATGCTCTTAAACGGTGTAATCGATGAATTTCCAGACAAGCGTGCATCCATTTCCACAGAGACTTCAATCACCCTTAAACCATTTTTAACTAACGTCACAATTGAATCCGGTTCCGGGTAATCTGTAGAATAGTGAGTAGATACCACCCGCAAGGCCTTCTGATTATAGGCTCGAAATCCAGACGTAGGGTCTGTGTATTTCATTCGAACAACCGACTGAATCGTTTTACTGAGCAGATAAATCCCCATACGCCGGGACCAGGCCGATTTATAAGATGTCTTCGCCAAAAAGCGGGACCCGATCGTTACATCGGCTTGTCCAGTAAGTACTGGATCAATTAACTTCTTGATTTCCTCTGCTCTATGCTGTCCGTCTCCATCAACTTGTAGGGCTACATCGTAGTGGTTTTTCGCAGCATAAAGAAACCCTGTCTGAACCGCTCCCCCAATTCCCAGGTTAACCGGTAACGAGATCACTTTTGCCCCATGAGCACGAGCAACCTCGGCAGTTTGGTCGGTAGATCCGTCGTCTATGACGAGAATGTCGAGCCAAGGGGATATATTCTTCAGGTTCCTGACCACGGAACCGATATTATCCTGTTCATTCAAGGCCGGGACAATGGCTAAAATCTTCTTCACAAAACGTTAGGCCATGGATACCCTACTTTTTAGAGAGGGTTGTCCATCGCCCGTCCTCCTTCACAATGACTTATTGTCTCCATCATGAAAATAACTACAAGTTGCCTTTACCCGTGGTTTCCGTCGTAGGATTGCGATGATGCACTGCAACTCTACTCAATTCATCTTCAAGCAGAGCGACCCTTTGGACTAAGACTCGATTGTTCGAACTTAACTTGGAAATCGCCAACGAGAAATGAATACACAAGACAAATACCAGAACTCCAAAAACTACGAAGATCGCGGAAGGTGCATAATAGATCCCCATCAGTCCGGCCAAGTATTCAATACCATTTTTCCAAAGAGAAAAGAAGATCATACCTAGACCTGCGACAATCCAGATCAAAGAATATTCTACCGCCAAACGTCGCTGGCGGACTTGTTCGACGACAAAACCGGTTACAAGCAAACTCGTAATCAGAACGACAATTTGAGCACGTGACATTTATCGATTATACCCTCCCATCTGTTTACGGTTGCCTTTAGACAGTGCAACTATGCCCTTAATAACCGAAACTACAACTAAGGAGCCGAAGAGGATCATCGCGGGCATTACCGGCAGTCGATAGCGGCCGCCGGATACAACCGTGATCATACTGACAACAAAGCTATAATAGCCTGTAAACAGTAGTAGAAAGCCAAATTTCTTCAGACGAAAGAAGCTAAGAAATACCCCAACTAACCCTAAGAGGAGATACCATTTATCCAGTGAATCTCCGTTCATTTTGTAAGCTTGATCAGGGTTAACCGGCTGCCAGAATAGGTTCTTTTCTTTAGCTAATGTACGCTGCAAAAACAACACGGGATGTTGGATTATATAAGCCTCAGCTAATTGCTTATATTCCTTTTCTTGTTCAGAGAGCGGCAGTTTGTCGAGACGCGCTTTGACTTCCGGATCATAGCTGGGTTGATCAGAAACATAGTAATGATCTGTAATTGTCAAGGGATTGTTTCCGGAGTAGAATTCAGGGGAACCATAATTGGACACAGGAATAAACTGATGGTATTTAACTGCGTTACGTATCGACCAAGGACTCATGACCAGGACCGTCATTCCGACAATGAGACAGAAGTCTCTGAGCGCCGTTTTTAAGCGCCAACCATGCATCCACAGTATCCAAAATCCCAGAACCGGAAAATAAAGCAACAGGAACGGTCGAACGAGATTAGAGATCCCGATGACTGACCCTAAGATCAAAAGGGTTCTAACTTGCGGTCGTTCAACCTCTTTAGCATAGAGTGCCAAGATATAAAGAAAAAGAGTGATCGTAAAAACGTACGTCGCTTCTGTGAGAACATACATCCTCCAGAAGGCAAACAAAGGGTAGCCCAGGGTCAACCCATAGGGGATCCAAGCATACCTCTTACCAAACAATAGCTCACCCGTTTTATAAGCGATCACCGCACTGGCTGCACCAAGTATGACGTGCAAACCAACAACCATGCCATAACTCTTTAAGCCAAATATCCCATAGACAGCGGCGAGGAGCAAGGGATAAACCGGACCAACCACATAATCTCGCGCCCTTAAAATGCCATCGGTTCCTATAGTATTTGCGAGCCCTTTGCCTTGTAAAAAGTTCTCAGCAATATTGGAATAGAGTAATCCATCGGGAGAAATAAAGTAACCTGCGCTGTACGATTTTAGGTAGAGAAGCTCTATGCCTATGGCGATGAAAAACAGGAATCCCGTAATCCACAACCCGGATCGAGGTACGAAATTCGATGTTCGAGGCTCGAATGTTAGTGTATTTTTATCCTGTCTACGTTTATCCAATGACGTCCATCCTCTACCATTTAAAATGGATTACTGGGTTAATAATATATCGCTTATGGTTTTCTCAAGCTTAGTAGGAATAACTCCAGTTCCGCCTAAAATATAAGTATTTGTTGTCTTCCCACACAGACTATTCAAATAAGCCTGGGTATCCGAATTCAGATCTGCTTTAGGTACTAAGAGCATTGGGCTTCCACTTAAAGCAGCAAACGCACCGCCGGATAAACCATCGGGAAAGTTTTCGCCCGTAGCAATGACAATTGACTTAGGATCTTGCGCAAAATGCTTTACAATTTGCAACATCGTATCATATTTTGTCTCCCCAGCCAAGCGCAGAGGACCATAGTCGGCCAGCACTCCACCCTTGCTGTCAAACGCAGAGGATATGGCAAATTTTCCGCCTACAATATAGGTCTTGGTCACGTGAAAGTCTTTTAATAACTGTTTTGTGGAATCGGGTAACGTCCTTTGTTCTGTCAAAAGGATTGGAATACCTAAGGCAGCTGCCGGGGCAGACACAGAAAGAGCATCTGGGAAACTTTTACTGGAAGCAAGAATCACCTGCGTGCTGGGCCCAATTTGCCGAGCAATGGCTACTGCGGTATCGGCAGCTGTATTACCGTATATCCGCTCGACTGACATATTTGCTTTGGTGAGCGCGTTGGTAACCGTCTTATTTATCGCGCCTTCACCCCCAATAACATAGATCTTATGTGCACCAAGGCGTTTCATTTCTTGTAAAACGGTATTATCAATCTGGTCCGGTGCTGTCAAAAGCAGTGGGGCCCCTAACTTTTTAGCTAAAGGAGCCGCAGCGAGGGCATCCTGAAAGCGGTCTACTCGAGCAAGAAGTACAACCGAGGAGGAATTGTTATCCCACCCTGCTTGGGATATTTTAATTGCTGTATCTTCGGCACGCGCCCCCGATAGACGAGTAATCTCAGACACCACTGGTTGGGGAGTCGGGTCTGGAGTTGGAGCGGGATCTGGGGTGGGGTCGGGGGTTGGTGTTGGGTCTGGCGTTGGCGTGGGGTTGGGAACAGGCGTAGAATTGCCCGTTTGTTGTAGGCCGATTCGAGCCCGCTCTGTCAGGTCAGCATCTAGGCTCAGACCCTGTAGAACAATCGAATAATATTTAGTTGCCGTCGCATTTGAGGAGTCAGTTCCTTCCAGAACCAATTTATCTGCTTCATCTATAAGCTTTTCATAAGTATTCAGCAGGCCGGTTTTTGCCCGTTCTGTGATGCTGGCGTCCATGCTTGGCCCCTGTAAAATGATGCCATAGTCTTGAACGGCGCTTATGTTAGAGTCGCTTGTTTCATCATGAGCCAGCGTATCTGCTTCAGCTAAGAGCTTGGCTAAGGCGCTATTTAGTCCAGTACTGGCCTGCTCGGCAATCTCAGGAGCCAAGTTCGGCCCTTGGAGGATAGTCCAGTAATATTTGGCAGCAGTGGCATCAGCGGTATCTGTCTTGTTAACAAGCAACGCATCGGCTTCCTCTAACAGTTTTTCATAGGTACTCACAATCTTCTGTGAGACGATCGACTTATCGGTGCCTAATGGACTATTATAGGCTGTATTATAAAACCCTAAAGCTTGTACATAATAATCACCCCTAGGTTTAGAAGCAATATAAAAATTGTACCAGTAATCACCGTTAGCTGCATTTGTCCCTGAACCCCCGCCCGAAGAAAGCAATACATCGGGATCAATGGCTAGATCCCCTTGATGAGTCGAAGTAGGTGTGCTCCAGCGACTGGATAAGCTTGGTGTGTTCACAAGAGGCAACAGGGATTTAGAGATTGTTGTAGCTCCTGGCGCAAACGTTATGGCGCAATTGTATTTCTGCCCCATAAGGCTAAATATCGAATCTTGATAGGCGGATTGGCCCGTTGAGTTATTTGGGTTATTTCTGGCAGCCCAGCTGTTGTAACCCCACACTGCCAAATACCAATTTTCTAAAACATTGCGATCTCCATTGCCAATTTTGGGATAGGCTCGCCATTTTTGGTTGAGCATTTGGCAACCCACCTCAAGATTATAATCGATATCGTTTTTAAGTTTGTCAATAGTTGCTGTATCTTTGGGATCATAGGAGGAGATTTGCATAATCCCGATTCCTATCCCGTCTTTCCCTATTAACGGTTGATCTAGTAATGGTTTCCCCGAGGCATCTAATTTATATTGCTTCCAGCCGCTCTCCATCCAAGCAATGGCTTTAAGGAGCACAGGAGGAATGTTATATTTATTGGCCATAACCTCTATTTTTTCACCGATTTCATTGTAGTAAGCAGTTTGATCGACAGCCGCATAAACTGATTTAACCGGAATTAACTGCATAAAAAAAAGCCCGACAATAAGCACTGCAATCATCTTCTTGAGTTGGCGTAAACGCATAGTTCCTACTCCTTCCATTCTGAGCGAGAGTCATAGGCTCAGTTCTAATCCTTATTCGACATAAAAAGGGATAGTTCCTGCCCGAATTGTTTCTAATCGCCAATAAATTACATAAAGCTTTCCTCAAATCCATGAATCGAAATAGCTATGTAAAAATACAAAAGCTTCCCTAGTTAACCTCTATGGTTACTCCGGGAAGCTTGTTCAATATAACTTCATTAAACTTAAACGGATCCTGAAACGAACTGTAAGATTATAAATCGCGAATAAAACTTACAGATGTCTCACTACGTTCTTCTTCAATCCAACCGTCTTTTTTATAGAAACTAATTGCCCTTTCATTCCAAGGTACAGCTGATAAGCCCACCCTTTTTAACCCTTTATTTTTCATTTCTGCACAAAACTGACCGGTAAGTTTATCCGCTATCCCGAGCCCTCTATAGTTTGAGTCAACTCCGATGCCCAATAGCCTTGCTTCAGAAAGCGTTTTACTTTGCTTAGCTTTACTTTCTTTTCCAGAAGACGGGAGTAACGTTGTTAGGGCAACAAGAATATTTCCTAACCTTTGCGTTATATTCTTCCTAACATAAGAATCTGTTAAATATTTCTTAATAACAATTAAAGCTAGGACCATAAAATTCTGGCGATAGAACTTGTTGAAGGGGGCACTGTCTATAGAAGCAAGCAAAAAACCAACGGGTTTTCCGTCACATTTAGCGATATATCCATAGCTTGTTGAAGAATTAACAAATTGAGAGCAAAAGAGTCTAAGGAATTTCTGACCCATGTGTCCAAGGAAATGATCTGCAAAGACTTCTTCGTATAAGCGAGCAACATCTGGGGTGTCACTTAAGCTTAGGGGATCAACTTTAATTTCTGGCTTATCCTGGTATTTGGGGTTCAACACAAGTAAACCACTCCTTGTCATTCACTAATAGTTCCAGTTCATCCACTTCCTCAGTTCTCAGACCTCTGATTCAATAGGCGCCTTGCCCAGTAAAAACAACGAAAACTGTTTTCCATAGGATTTTTAAGTCTAACCAGACACTCCATGTACCGACATATTCCAAGTCGTAGGCCATTGTCTCCCCAAGGGTCAGCTCACTTCTTCCATTCACTTGGGCTAATCCTGTGACGCCTGGAAGGACATTAAGACGTCGACGCTGCTCGGGTGTATAGAGCTTTACGAGCTCAGGTACCTCGGGACGTGGGCCGACCAAGCTCATGTTTCCGATGAGTATATTAAGGAGTTGAGGGAGCTCATCCAAACTTGTTTTTCTGAGGAAATGACCGCTTCGGGTTATACGTGGATCATCTTTTTCCTGAAAAACAAAATTATCTAAGTTCTTTACTCTTTCAAGTTTGTCTTTCATCAAAGCTTCGGCATTCTGAACCATCGTGCGGAACTTATAAATTGTATAGGGCTTTCCCCCCAGGCCGATCCGGATCTGCTTAAAGATCGCCGCCCCCGAGGAATCTAATCGAATCCAGACAACGATTACAAGCCAAAGCGGAGATACCAACACGAGAAGCATTAATGCTGCCACGAAATCCAACAACCGCTTAGCTGCAAGCTGCCAGCGAGAGTAACTAATCACAGCTATACCTTGATTCACATCAGACCCTCCTCTCAAGTGATCTCCCTAGCGCCGTGATCGCTCTATCACTCGTTTTACGGCATCCTCCACATCGTTCACGTCTTGCCAGCTCATCTTTGGATACAGAGGCAAGGAGATAATCCGCTCAAAGACACCCTTCGCAACCGGAAAATCCTCTGGTTTGTACCCATATGTGTCCCGATAATAAGGATGCATGTGAAGCGGAATAAAGTGGACACTCGTTCCGATATTCTCTACTTTAAGTTCTTCAATAAATTTCTTACGATCAATGGATAGTTTATCCAAGTTCAGCTTGATAATATACAAATGCCAAGCGTGCCGCGCATAATCGAGCTCAACGGGCACCTCAAGCTCCGGCAATTTTCTGAACTCGGTATTATAATGGTCTGCAATTTCCTGACGCATCCCTTGCATCCGTTCAAGTTTAGCCAGTTGGGAGAGTCCAAGTCCTGCCATAATATCTGACATGTTATCTTTGTAACCCGGAGAAAGGATTTCATAGTACCACGAACCGGCCTCAGCATAACGATTCCAGGCGTTTCGGCTCATGCCGTGGGTACTCATCACCCGAATCTTATTATACAATTCTTCATCATTGGTGGTGACCATTCCGCCTTCACCAGTAACCATGTTCTTGGTGGCATAAAAAGAGAAAGCGGTAGCATTCCCGATCGAACCGATTAATTTCCCTTTATACTGCGTATAAACGGCATGGGCTGCGTCTTCCAAGACAAAAAGGTTATGCTCCTCGGCAATCGCCAAGATTTCGTCCATCTCACAGGGATGTCCGGCGATATGTACGGGGATAATCGCTTTAGTTCGAGACGAGATTTTCTCCCGGATTTTCTTCGTATCAATGTTCATTGTGACAGGATCAATATCAATAAAAACCGGCTTGGCTCCGGTATGAACAACTACATTAGCTGAAGAAGCAAAAGTCATCGGGGTAGTCAAGACTTCATCCCCTTCCCCGATACCTGCCGCCACTAGGGCCAGATGCAAGGCGGCAGTACAGGAGTTAAGCGCAACGGCATACTTAGCTCCGACATATTCAGCAAACCGCTGTTCGAACTCCATGGTTTTGGGGCCCTTGGCAATCCAGCCGGACTTTAGACTATCCACGACTCCAGCAATATCGTCCTCCTCAATCAAAGGAAGAGCGTAGGGTAAGAACTCTTGACGTGTGCTCACAACTGTTGCCTCCTAATTTAAAGTACCTTTATATACCTCCGCAGATCAATCGCCTAAAGCAATTCGATTAACTCGTTTATCGTTAGTTCTGCCTGCTCTAAAATACTCTTAAGAGTCTTCATATCGACTATAACTCCAGCGTGAACTGGCACACAAACCAGGCTTCCACTAGATTTTCGCAAGTAATGGTGACTTCCTCGTATATGTGAAAGCGACTCTTGGCATTCTGACCATACTTAGTAACTCACCTGCACTTCATCCATTTCCACATCCGCCGAGGGAATAGGCAATCCCTCAATCACTAAGGCTTCAAGAAAGCCTTCTATTGCCTCCTGTATATGCTCAAGTGCTTCTTTTCGATCATGGCCCTGTGTAATGCAGCCAGGAAGAGCGGGAACGGTGACCGTGAAACCTCCACTTTCATTTTTCTCAAGAATGACCTTAAATCTTCTTTGCATTTAGAAACCTCCTTCAGTGGATTTACTCTAAACTTATCTGACCTCTGGCCTCCGTCATCTGACCTCTGATTTATATCCCCAATTCTTTAAGCCAACGCTGGATAATTTGCGACCAGGTGTAGTTATCCTTAACAAACTGCCGCCCCTGGCGCCCCATCTCTTGGCGGTTAGGATTCTCCTTCAATTCGATAATGGCCTGGGCTAGCGCTTCGCTGTTCTCCGGCTCTACAACCACCCCACCACCTGACGAAAGAACTAATTCAGCTGCCTCCCCTTCCCCTGAATAGATCACCGGAACCGCTGAGCCGAGTGCGGGAAACATTTTTGAGGGCCTTGCTCCCTCGAAAAGCTTATTTTTCTTCAAAGGAACAATACTCGCGGAGGACAAGGAGAAATATCTCGGCATTTCCTGTACGGGTTGAAAGTCAACAAAGCTTACATTGGACAATTTCTTTTCCTTCGTGAGCGCTTCGAGCATTGGCTTCTCTGTCCCATCACCCACAAATAGGAATCGAAAACCTTGCTTATCTTTGAGTAATTCCGCCGTCCGGATAATCGATTCGAGGCCTTGGGCATAGCCCATAGTTCCGGCGTAAATCAGGACGAAGTCCTCTTCCTTAAGAGCCAACTTCCGAGCCATTTCTTCATCGCGCTTCCGCGGTGCAAAAAGATCCAGGTTCACGCCGTTTGGTAAGAAGGTCACTTTATCCTCGGGCACGCCGCGTTGGACCAGCGACGTACGAATTCCTTCTGTTTGAGAGGATATCTTCCACGCTTTGCGATATAGTAGTTTCTCCAGTCCCTCTGCTGCTCTGATCATCCAGCGGCTGTTTACAAGTCCTAACGCCACGGCTGATTCTGGCCATAGGTCTGAAATGTTCATAATAATACGGGTCCGAGTCAACCAACCATAGACCAAGGCTGTGATTCCGAGAAAGAGCGGTGGCGATTCAAAGAATAGGACATCTTGTTTTCCTGCTTTGCTTAAGCCCCAGAAGGAGGAAAAAACAAAGGAAAAATAATTAAGCAAGCGCTTCCAAAAGCGTCCACGCTGCACCGGATAAATCCAGGTCCGCCAAACGGGGATCCCGTCTATCTCATCCTTCATCCGCCAACGTCCACGGTAGTTCGGTGGGATTACGCCGCTCGGATGATTGGGAAACGCAGTAACAACAGTAACTTTATGTCCGTTACCTTGCAGTCCCTTCGCGAGTTCTTTGAGACGAACCTGTGCAGCCCCAGACTCAGGTGGGAAATATTGTGTTAGCATTAATATGCGCAATTAGACCGTCGCTCCTTTAAAACATTCAAAACAATCTCTAGATAGTTATAACATTAAATTCCTGATTTACAAAGGGGGAGGGATTTTCTTAGCCCATTCGCACCGCTTCATTTGCTATTCTCTTGATGATGTTTGCTAAAACGCAAAACCTCTGGGCTTTCTGCATGTGAACCGTTGCGTTTCTTAACGCAAAATCATCTGCGCTCACTAACGCAATTCCGCTAAAGTGCTCTCTAAGCTAAGAAAATCCCTCTGGGCTTGGGTCGACGGGGATTGGAACCCCGGGGGGAGGGATTCGCTAAGAACGTTTGAGAAATTTTTTGATGGTTTGGCCACGTTTGGCATAGACCGTTCGCCCAATGCGGGCAGCTAGGCTCCGGTTGCGGTATCCATAAAGATAACTCCGCTCGGTGCTGCCAAAACTCTTTTTAAATTTAGCAATGCTTGGGATATTCGCTCCTACCATGTCATAGAGCTGGATCCCTAGGTCACCGGCTCGTTTTAAGTATTCCCACTGCAGAAGATTATTGGGCGCGACTTTATTGTACTCTCGATCGGAAACCCCGTCCAGGTAATATCCGACATTGCGGTCCCGGGGGAAGATTTGACCGGCAATAATTTTCCCTTCATAACGAGCGAGCAAAACGAGTAGATCTCCGTTTGAGTACAGGTTCTGCCAGAGGGCTGTGAAGTACTTCTTAGTAAATGGGGGTTCCTTCTCTTGGCGTCGATAAACTCCGCATGAGAGTTCATAGTAGGGCTCCAGCCATTCTTCAAGGGTCGTAGGTTCAAGTACTTCTACCCCAGATTTTTCCGCTTTACGTACAGCATTTCGACAACGCACCTCGAGCCCATTCCAGAGCGCCTCCTGATCCTTGGGAATATGCAAATCAAGAGTGAGGAGTTCCTCCACAGTATACCCATTTTGTTCGAGAACGTCTCTTTCCTGCAAATCCTGAAGTCTAATTTCCAAATAATCCAGGTGTTTTTCTTTGGCGTACACTTCCAATGCAGGCAGAACTTCTGCCAAGGTAATTGAACCTAATGGACCGCTGTGAGGGGTTGCCGTACCAGATAGTGAACTACCTGCTAATTTCAAAAGGCTCATCTTCCGCTCCATCAAAGGCAACAAGCCCCTTAGAACCCCGTCTTGATCAAATAGCCCCAAGCGGTTAACCTGTACCCCAAATCCCGCTTCGATCACATCCTGCCATTCCCAGCGGTGAAAAAGAGATCCCTGAGTCGTCCCCTTTAAAAAATCTTGCCAAATTTCACGCTCAACGGGCTGCAATTTTAGATTCATGTCTTTGCTTACTCCCTCCCCCATCTGATAAACAGAACATCATTCCCATGCTAAGCCAAATAATAGGATCTTCAAAAAACCGGGCCTCAGCTTGAGAGCTGATAAACACTGCAACAATCCACAAAAAGTAACCCACTACGGGAAGATACTGTTCGAGCCTGCCTCGGTTCAGATCATCCTTGCCGGTACGAACTTGATGGGTCGTGCCCTCGCAGTTTGCCGGTAAGGACACAATGCGCCGTGCCGCTAACAATACTCGTACTAAAGCAAACCAAACCCAAGCCAGTGCCGCCAGACCCATTAAGCCAAGTTCTGCTGCGATCGTTAGAATGGTCGTATGCGAAAGGGTCACCCCTTGAACATAGGGGATCACTGTCTTATAGATTATGTAACGGGGGGTTAAGAACATCTTCTCGAATCCGCCCAGTCCAACCCCGAAGATTGGATGATCAATAAACATTGCCCTGGAGACTTTCCATAAATATGCCCGTTGTTCTCCTAGCGCACCAAACCCGATCTTGATGGTTAGCAGACGCTCTCTAACGGCAGGCTGCAAAGCAACAATAACAGCCCCAATAAGTCCCAACAATCCAATTGGCAGCACCATTCGCTTGCGCGGAATAAAAAGGATCAACAGAGTTAAGACGATGACCAAAGTTAAAATGCCACTGCGTGAAAGGGTTATGGCCAGGGCCCCCAATAATCCCAACAGCGCCCCAAAATATACACCGCGTTTCCAGGTTACATCGTTAAGGTACTGCAGGATTAAGTTCGCCACAATGGCCAACACGAGGTAGCGTGCAAGAATATTCGGATCAACGAAGGTCGCATTAACACGGGCGATCTCTCCCTCGGCCAAATATCCTCGCCAGATAAAATGCTTGGTTATTCCTTCATAAAGAGTGAGTGGAACCAACGCAACCCCTACCCAATGGACGACTTGTAACGGGAGCAGGGCATGTTTGCGCTCCCCAAGCAAGCAGATACCCAGATAGAGTAAAAATAACGTGAACAGGCGGATGAGTTCACCCACTGTTTTTCCTCGGTCGATTGAATAAAGAAGGCTAAACGCCCCAACCGCAAAGTAAATTAGTAAGGCACGAGTCATGAAATGAGTTAAAATCGCCTTCAGTTCCTGCCGTTTCTCAGGTTCTCTCCCGAGACGCCAAAGTGCGGCCCCGATGATCCCAACTGTGAGAAGTCGCGCAAGACTATTCAACTGTGAACCAAGCGGTCCGAGCGGAGGAAACCAGGTGATGGAAATGTCGAATGCGACCGCCCCAGCCAGCAACGAAGGTAGGATAGCTGGTTTTTTCCAACCAAAATAGCTCACCATCCCAACACTAAGCAGAAAGAATACCCATTTTAACAGGAGAAGCGCCACGTCAATCCTCTCCTTCCACGTCTAGTGTTACCAGGGTCTGGCCCGGAAAATCGATATATCCTTTTCCCACTTCATAGGACACCGAAGCTGAGCGAACCCTACTAGGATCGATATGCAGTCGTATCCGCAAAGGTGGGATCTTTGAGGCTACCGCGTCTGACAGATTGGATTGATCGGACAAATTCATCGAATTCATTTGATTAGTCGAACCAGTCAAAATTGAGGGACAAGAAATTTGCCAACGCGTCCCTTCAATAGAAAGCACTGCCTCGCACTTGCGCCTTTGGTTAAACCAGCGCAAGACGTCCCGCGGAATCGCAATCCAGGCGCCGTCCGTTTTCCCTTGGGCAATCAGGCGTTCATAGACCTCCCCCCAAAAACGGGGAGCAGTAAAACTCTGATTGTGCCAGAGCAGACTAACCGCTCCGCCCAAGCGCTTCGCCAAGTCCAAGATAGGTTTTGCCTTATGAAAGGCGTCTTCTCGGTTCAAGTTGAAGTACTCCTCCCCCATCAAAGCACCATCTTGGATATGAAGGGGCATCTCCCAAAGAGTTTGACAATTCAAAGGATGATAGGGCTGAAGGGTCCCGGCCCGGAAGCCAACGACTTCATTAAACCCAAAGGTTGAATCATACTGAAATCCGCCCTCTTCTAACACTCTGAAGGAATCTGGCGATTTAAAGTAAAGCCAATGCATGCGTATCCCAATCTCATCTTGTCCGGTTAGCCCAGCGACCCGATTATACTCAGCTTGAGCGGCTTGGGCGTCATGCCAGGCATCGATTCCGTGCACCCCTGCTTCCCAACCGCCTTCTTCCAGGCTGTTCAGTAAGTCTTTATATTCAGCTACGTCGTAAAACGATGCTCGATTTGTGGGTGCGCTTTCCTTTACCTGAGTGCGGTCAGAAGCAATCGTTTTTTCTGTGTACTTCTCTTCATGTTTATCTTTATCTTTATCTTTTCTTAAGTGCTCTGGAAGAATACCTGGTTTCTCTGGAAAGGCCATAAAATAAAGGCTCGATCGAACCCCTAGGCGTTTCTCCAGAGCAAGAAGCTTTGGCAAAGCCCGTTGCCAAACGTCTTGCCCTAGACCAACTTTTGCAGCCCAGGTTCTGACCATTTCCCAAATCGCTAGGAAGTGTTCAGACGTCTCCACCTTTCCTGTTCGCCAACGTTTCCAGTTCAAAACAGAACTGCGATAGAAATACCCCAAAAAGGTGCGCGCGATAGGCATTTCCTTCAAGCTTAAGATATCGATGTCGTGGGTTAAGGTCATGGCATAGGAATAGCCCCACGGAACAGGTGGGAGCTCTAAGTAATTTTTGACTTCCTGGCGTAAGACCTGGCGAATCTCTTCCAGCATCCAATCGAGAATAGGTTCGCTGACGTCTTTTTCCGAATACTCTCGACCGTCCATCAGCAGACGAGCCCCCTCTTGACCCAGATTAAAAGCAAACTTCTTCAGGCGAAGACCTGGGTCTTCCCCGCTTACCGGGCCACAGACCAAAATCAGAGGATTCTCCTTATCTCGACCTGAAGGATTCGCTATAAGGCTCCCTAAACGCGCGAGGGAAATCCCGTCTACTAAAATAGCATCATAATTTAGAATCGCCTCACGGTTCGATATTTCTTCACAGGCCGAAGTTATCCCCTTGTTGGAAACTAAGTCCTCTCGTCGTTGAGCTTCTTTATCGGTAGCGAGGCCAAAGCTCAAATCCGCATCAAAAGGAACACCTAAAAGACCTGCGAATTCCCTATAAACTCTTATTAATGGCTCTGCAACACAAAAGCCAATTTGCCTAGATCTGTGGACTTTAGCTTGTGCTTCGCTCACGAAGCTCCCCCTCTTTCCTCCATCGCCTCTACGATCTCTTCACTGGCTCGGCCGTCTCCATAAAGGTTTTTCAAATACGGTGGTAAGGAGTTCTTGCGGTAACGCGCAACGGCCGCAACAATTTCTGCTGTGTTCGCCCCTGCAAGCGTATTCCATCCCGTGTGTACGGTCTCTACCCACTCTGTTTCATCGCGCAAAGTCACACATGGGACCTGCCAAAGATAAGCTTCTTTCTGCACACCACCGGAGTCTGTTAGGATAAGTTCTGCCTCTTTTTCTAGGAGAATCATTTCTAAATACCCCACAGGCTCAATGACTTCGACATTCTCTGGAATCGCCATTTGGCAACTCATGAGGAGTTTCTTGGTCCGAGGATGCAAGGGGAGTACGATTTGTCCATCAATCTGGGCAAAGGCGTTCATAATTCCTGCCAGTCGGCTTGGGTTATCCGTATTTTCGGCCCGGTGTACGGTGGCCAAAAGGTAAGATTTTCTCTTGTACCGGAGGTTTTCTGCGATATTTCGGTCCTCCGCCCGTCGAGCATGGTAATAAAGAGCATCAGCCATGACGTCCCCGGTCCGTACCACTCCTGCGGTCAAACCCTCCTGCCTGAGGTTTTTGACGGCTTGATCAGTTGGGCAAAACAGTAACGTGGAGAGGTGATCCGTCAACACGCGATTCACCTCTTCCGGCATCTGTCGATTATAACTCCTCAGCCCAGCTTCAACATGAGCGATTGGAATATGGAGCTTTGCTGCGGCTAGAGCCCCAGCTAAAGTTGAGTTCGTATCCCCGTAAACGAGAACCCAGTCAGGTTTTTCCTTAAGGAGCACCTCTTCTACACCGATTAACATCTCGCCGGTTTGGGCACCGTGTTGCTTTGAACCAACCCCTAAAAAGTAGTCAGGTTTAGGAATCCCCAACTCTTCGAAGAACACATCAGACATCTGGTAATCATAATGCTGACCGGTATGCACAATTTTTTCCTCGTGTTTTTTGCTGAGGGCCTCTGAAAGAGGTGCGGCTTTAATAAATTGAGGCCTGGCGCCCAGTACGGTCACTATTTTCATAATGGCTTGGCAGGAAACCACTATCCCTTTAGGGTAGTGGAGGAATGCCTTCTGCATACCCTAACCCGCCATCCTCCTCTCTGTTAATAGGCTTTTTCTTCTCTTAAATAATTGGAAAGATTTGCAACTAACACTATCTTTGTTGTTGACACTTCTGAACTCTCTGCTTCTAAGTCCTTAATTCTAACTCCTTGTGTTAAAACGACCCATCCCTTGGCGCAGAATATAACCGCCGATGCGTTGAAAATCTCGATCCAAACCAATCAGGATTATGAGGTAAAGGATTCCGGCAATGAATGCTGAAAGAAGAGGATGAAGATGGCGCAAAAAATAGGCTGTGAGGCCCATGGCCAGGGAGGCCAAGACGATGACGGGAAGTTGCCGCCAAATCTGAATTTTATAAACACGCAATCGAACAATTCCGTAGTACATGACAAAAACGTAAAGTTCGGTGATGAGTGTTGCTACACTCGCCCCGTAAATCCCATAACGGGGAATTGCATAAAGATTAACGACAATATTTAATAAAGCGGCGCCCCCTTGAATCTTAGCACGGGTCCACTGTCGGTTTGTCGTGGTCAGCACATCGCCCAGCGAAAAACTTAAGCATTCAAAGGCAAAAAACCAACTCAACAGCATCATGATGGGGACGGATTGCGGAAAACGATTATTGTAAAGCCAAGTCAGCAAGGGATTGGCCAAAACAAATAATAGCACACTGCCGGGAATCCCGACAGCACTCAGTACTTTAAAGATTTTCTCAATCGTTTCCCGGTGTTTCTCCTTACTATCCACCCCAAGCTGGAATAAAATCGGATAAATCACGCTTGTTAAAATTCCAGGAATCAGCAACAGAATTGCGACTAATTTGTAGGCCGCTGAATAAATTCCCACCTCAAACGTTGGACGCATTAGGGAGAGCATTAACGCGTCAATCTGGAAATAGATATAGAGAAATATAGTTGCTACTCCGAAGGGCAGCCCTCGTTTGGTCATCTCTATCAGACGGCGCAGATCAAACTTAAGGCGTAGATTACGCCGCAGGTGGGCATATAACATGAACGAAATCAGAGCCGCCGACACGAGTTGGGAAACGGTGATCATCACCACATTTCCTCTTTTAACTACAACTAAAATAGTCAAAGCACCGATGAGAAACGTATACAAAAATTGATAAATAGCGGCGTTATACATTTGTTGTTTGGCTTGAAAATAATTGTAAACGGAACTGTTTAAGGCGTTTAACCCGCTGGCCAAACCGAAGACAATGACCATACTTTGAATGGATTGGTTATAGCCCGCCGGATGCATCAAGACAAGCATCAGCGCGTAGATGACCAGCAGGGTAAACCCCTTAAATAAGAGAGTATTCCCCAAATAAAGTGGTAAGACACTCTCATCTCGAGAGCCTTCCTGGACCATGTAGTTACTCAAACCAAAATCTGCAAATAGAATGAACGTACTGACAAAGGCCAGCGCGGAGCTGTACTCTCCGAAGGTTTCAGGGCCCAGATAACGAGTAACTGAGATTCCCACAATAGCGGAAATCGCCTTGGATAGTACACTGGCTACGCTCAACGCTGCAGCATTCTTAAGAACCAAACGAAGTTCCACTGGGGTCCTCCCTTCTACCGTTTAATGATTTCCTCATAGACCTTCAAAGTCTTTTGGGCGTTGTATTCCCACGTAAATTTGCGGGTAACCAGCTCTTTCCCCCGACTCCCCATCGCAACAGCTTGCTCCGGATTTCGCAAGAGTCCACGAATCTCCTCTGTAATAGCTAAAACGTCCTTAGGTGGAACAGCCTTTCCAACCCCCTCTTGAGCGAGAATCTCTGAGATTCCCTCTCCAGTGGTACCGATAATAGGCTTATTGTGGGCCATCGCCTCTAAATATACGACCCCAAAGGCTTCATTCCAACTTGGCAGGATAAAAATATCACACTGGGCCATTTCACGCATTGCTTCAGGATGAGGCAAACTTCCCCTGAAGACAACATATTCTTCCAAGCCTAACTCTGCAGTGAGCGCTTCCAACGTTTGTCGTTCCGATCCATCCCCGACAATCCGGTATTCTAAGTCGGGAAATTCCCGGATAAGCTCTGGAAGTGCCTTTAAAACCATAGCATGCCCTTTATCTGGACGCAGGAATCCAACTGTGAGAAGAATCCGCCGGGATGCTCTGGGTTGATGTTCCCCATAAGTTCCCTGTGATTCCGGTCGTTGAACCACATCGTCCAGATCGACGCCGTTATAGATAACCCTATATTTCTCAAGCTGGTCCGCCCAACTTTCCAGACCATATTGATTTCTGAGCTTATCACTGACTAAAATAACCCTCGACGCATCCTTAAGCGTAGCACGGACACTCTCGGCACAGATACGACTGCGGTTCAAGGTATAAGCAAAATCCTGACCATGAATCGTGACCACGACCGGGATATTAAACTTCCGACCCAATCTTACGGCTGCAGCTCCATCAGGATGAGCGACATGAGCATGGATAATATCAACGCCTTGGGCGATTTGTTCTGTGAAAACCTGTTTTATCCCCCAAACAAAGGTTGCCGGGTAGTACTCAAAAAAGAGCGAGCGGGGAAATTCTAGAACTCGAGGGTGAAAAACGGGAAACCCATCCGGTTGTTCCAAGAGAGGAACCGCAGGGTATCCTCCCCATTTTCCTCGGCCAGCCATAAATCCTGGCACCCAGGGTACTGGGGCAACAACCTGGACTTTGACCCCCAGACGAACTAAAGCCTGAGCCTGCTGGCGAACAAAAATCCCACCTAAAGGGCCAACGACATTCGGGTACATATGGGAAAGCATTAAAACACGCATTTTACTGATCCCTCGCTGCCAGAATTCGCTCATAGAGGCTTAAGAGTTTGCTTTGTTCTTTTTCCCAAGTATATTCTCGATGAAAAGCATCCCAGCCATTTTGCCCGTAACTTAAGGCCTTTTTCGGGTCCTCCACTAACGCACATATATCACGCGCCAGGCTCTCCGGATCACCAGGTTCTGTAAGTAGGCCGCACTGGTTTTTGGCGATAATCTCTTCGATATAGCCAAAACGAGAGCCAATTACAGGGATACCTGCTGCCATGTATTCTAGAAGCTTCACTGGGATCGCCTTTTGATAATTTAAGGTCGGAAATAAGGGAACGAGAGCAATCGAGCTCTGAGCCAATATTTCCGGGACCTGTTCATAGGGAACTTTACCCCTTAAGCGCACATTTCCCTGTTCTAACCAAGGAGTGAGGTCTGAAAATTCTTGGTCTAAATCTGATACTACCATAGGGCCTACGAGCTCACAAACTGCTTCGGGATAGTTTTTCCTCACCAGTATCATAGCCCGGAGGATGACTTCGAAACCCCGGTCCCGTTTAATCCCTCCCAGATATAAGATGACTGGTGGCTTGAGCTTTTCTGGGCGGGAAAATTTAAACTGCCGCTCAAGGGGATAGTTATGCAAAATTTCTCCCTCAGGGTTTTCTTTCCGAAAAAGCTCGGCCATATGCCCATTCACCGTAATGATCCCAGCAAAAGATCGTGCCGCCCACTTTTCAACACGGTCGACAATCCCCCCGACAGACTTCCTCAACGGCTTTGGCAACCAATGACGATTAAGAAGACTATCCCCATAATATTCATGAACATCATAAACTACTGATTTCCGATGCTTGCGGCTCAACAGTAAAGCCACCGGAATCAAGTCCGGATCATGGAAATGATAAATGTCCGCATTTTCCTGAAGCGCCACGCGGTAGAGTGTTTTTAAGCGCCAGATCCGATCAGTCCGAGAGGAAAGCGGGGGGACTGAGTGAATCCGAATGCCTTCCTTCACTTCAGACCTTTCAAATGGGGCAGCAATGACCACTTCATAACCCGCTTCCGCTAGGCTGCGGGCTTCCTTATGAAATATGCGCTCATCAAAGGGAGAATGTGCCGTAGTTAAGATACAGACTTTCAATCGCTTTCCCCTTCTGTTCTGTAGATTAAGCCCATGAAAAGAGCCACCAAGGTCATTAACTGAAGATTGTAGAATGCCCCTGCGGTAAGGTTATATACGAATATCACCAGCGTTGCTGCCACAAAAGCAATCGCTAATAACGTTTTGCTCTC
The DNA here is from genome assembly GCF_000224515.1 of Desulfosporosinus sp. OT. Classification (GTDB taxonomy): domain Bacteria; phylum Bacillota; class Desulfitobacteriia; order Desulfitobacteriales; family Desulfitobacteriaceae; genus Desulfosporosinus. Next base: position 32,851 of record NZ_AGAF01000104.1, read on the forward strand.
CCGTATCCCAGGTTCAGAGGCATAAAAATTAAACAACCTTACCCTTCGCCAAGCCGCTTTAGCAGGTCGGAGGAAAAGCCAAAGGTACATTGCTAAACCAATAACACCATAACGTCTTGTTATTAAGGCATATTCATCATCGACCAAAGTGGTCATTTTATCTTTAGCAGTACCCCAGCCTAAGACGGGAGATTGTTTAATATATCCCCAAGCATCTCCCATTTGTATTAAATGCCCTATAACTGATGTGCTCTTATCAATGTCGGTTGCCTCTCTCATCCGAGACGTAAAGCCTCGCGGTGAGGTGTAAAATATCGTTAAAGTTAAAATAAATAAAAGGCTTACTTTAATGAGGATTTCCTTTTTAAAATGGAATTTAAATATGGCCCAGAGACTTAAGAAGGTCAGTACCACCGCCGTCGCCAAGAAGGCTGTTCTGGAAATGGTCATAAGTGTCAGTTTTAAAGCTAACCCCGTTGCAACAAAAAGAATCGCAGCCCTTGAACGATCATTTCTCTGGAAATAAAACCAGGTCACAAATAAGGTCATCGTCAAAACAGACACAATGCCCATAACATTAGGGTTATCAAAGGTCCCTAAGACGCGAGGCGGATTAGCATCCACTAAGTTATTCAAATGGGACTGGGCAAAAAAGGGAGTTAACCACGCATTAACATTGGCCACATTCAAAAGTTGACTCCACGCTAGTAACAGAATAAAGCCAAATCCTATGAGGAATGCTTTCCGCAATACACTAAACTCAGCTTCCTGTAAATCTAAGGAAAGCGCTAGCGTGATAACTAAATAGTATTTTGCAAGAGTGACGCCTTCCATTACGTCCCTGATTCCAAAAGGCACATTGAGGAAAATCACGCCAAAAAGATTGGAGATAATGATCGACGCCAAAAAAAGCAAAAAAACCTTTGTTACCGCCCTCAGACCCTTGCGCTGCCCTTCATGGTAAGACAATTCGATATCGTAAACCGAGCGAGACCGACGTGTTAACCGGAGGAGCAAATTGATGGCAAAGGCTCCAAAAATAAGCGCATCATCTAATCGAACATGCGGCAAATTGGAGTGAATCTCAAACGATGGCAAGATCATAGCGGACAACATTATAGCGATTATGAGTAGTAACTTATTTGGGTTAGTGCGAGTAACCCCTATGTTCCAAAACATCTCTCTCCTCCTTGCTTGCCTAACCTTTAACTAATGCTGCGATCTCAAGTTGTTGTTCGAGGCTCAATTCAGGATAACATGGGATTGCAAGGGCTTGTTCACAAGCTTTTTCTGCTACCGGGAAGTCTCCAACTTCATATCCAAGGGCACTAAAGGCCTTTTGCAAGTGAAGTGGAACGGGATAATAGACGGCATTAGCCACACCGCCTGCCTTTAAACGCTCCATTAGAACTTTACGTTCCTCCGTTCGGAGCACATATAAGTGATAGATAGGCAATGCCTGGGAATCCCGACCAGGAAGTTGAACCGCCGCATCGGCAAGAAGTTGATCATAAACCTTGGCTTTTTCCCGTCGGCCTTCATTCCATTGGTCGAGGTAGCGGAGCTTAACTCTTAAAATAGCGGCTTGAATCTCATCAAGGCGACTGTTATAACCGATTTCATCGTGGTAATACTTCGTTTTACAGCCGTGAAAACGAAGTATCCTGAGTTGCGCGGCCAAATCTTCGTCATTTGTAACAATCATCCCGCCATCCCCATAGGCTCCCAGGTTCTTCGTCGGAAAGAAGCTAAAGGTTGAGGCATGTCCAATCGAACCAGCCTTTTTACCCCGATACTCCGCTCCAATCGCTTGAGCGGCATCCTCAATAACTTTAAGGTCGTGGCGTGAAGCTATTTCCATGATTTTCTCAACATCCAACATCTGACCAAAAATATGTACCGCAATAATCGCTTTTGTCCGAGGGGTTATTTTCTCTTCGAGTAGGGTTAGATCCATGTTAAGTGTCACCGGGTCAATATCTACGAATACTGGTTTTGCACCTACCTGAGCAATCGTTTCTGCCGATGCAAAAAACGTAAACGGTGTAGTGATCACTTCATCTCCCGGCCCTATTCCAAACGCTTTAAGCGTAAGCACCAGTGCATCTGTACCGTTGGCGACCGCAACAGCGTCCTTGGTCCCGCAGTAAGCCGCGATCTCTTTTTCTAGCGTCTTCATTTCTGGGCCTAGTATATAGACCGATGAATCCAGTACGTTAAAGATGGCCTGATCAAGTTCATCTTTTATCGTCAGGTATTGAGCCTTAAGATCTAAAAGTGGAATACCCATATTAATCTTCCCCTTCTTTTCAAATTTATTATCTGCGGGAGGAGGGACGGTTCTTGCTTGCATCCTTAGTTGCATCCAAGCAGGGACGGTTCTTAGTTGCATCCTATTAAGTAATCCGACTTCCTACCAACCATTTGCCCTTCTTGCTTATTATCACTTGTTGACCATACTCCTTACGGAGAGAGGTAGGCTCCAAGTTGCCGTCACTGTATCGTTGTATAACGCACCAAGACCTATGACCTCGGGGTGCCATAGTAATCTTGCCAAATCGATTACCATAATATTGCCTTCTGCTTCGGTTCACAGCATCGGCCAACCCATTTAGGATTTCGAGGCTCAATATCTTCATCATGAGCTTTCGGCCCGTTACCTAACCGGCCTACGCTTAAACCATCTAGTTACCTAGCTGGCTACCGGCGGTTGGCTAAACTTTACCGAGCGGGAATCACACCCGCTATACATTGCGACCTATGCTTGGACGCAAGAACCGTCCCCACCTGCACAACGCCAAAAAGGGGGAGAGAGAACCGTCCCCACTTGCGTCCGAAACACTTCCTCCCTATAGAAGTTCTTCTTCCGGGACCTCCCGAAGGTCTTTTGCCGGGAACCCTTTCATGACACGTTTTTCTGTCGTATCTTTGGTAACTAAAGCCCCTGCGGCCACAAAGGTCTCCGGAGCAACCTTCACGCCGGGTAAGAGGATAGACCCTCCACCAATGCGGGCCCCCCGCTGAATTGTCGGACCCTTGATCGATTTAAATCGTTTTTCTGTACGTCCCATGAAGTTATCATTGGTCGTCGTGACCATGGGGGCTATAAAGACCCGCTCTTCGAGTTCCATATAAGCTGTGATATATGAACCGGTCTGAATCTTGGTGAACGCACCAATCTTGGTATCATTTTCAACGGCTACTCCGCTTCCGATGACCACGTTTTGGCCAATCGAGCATCTCTCCCTGACGACAGCTCCGTCGCCAACAAAGGTATTATCCGCATAGCTCGTACCTGCATAGAGAACAGCAGAACACCCGACCGTGAACCCACTCCCCATCTTGAGAGGTGGCAAATCCGCTTGTGCTTTAACGGTACTTGTCGCTGCAGCTTTTGGTAACCGTCCGATTGAGGAATTACTACCGATAAAGCCATCATCTCCGAGCTCAGCTTGCGGATAAATTGTGGTATGATCTCCGATGCGGGCTCGGCTGCCTAATTTCCCTCCTGCTCCGATACTGACATAGTTGCCCAGCTCGCATCCCGCCCCAACCTGAGCTCCCTCACCCAGAACACAACCAACTCCCAAGACCACATTTTCCCCTAGCACGACATGCTCCCCGATCACACAAAACGGACCAACTGTTACGCTTTCTGGAACAGTCGCACTTGAGGCGATCACATGATGATTCATAGTATTTGCTCCTTTCGTAAAATTCTACATTCATTGGCAGTCGTTGTTCGTGGTATAATGATCCACAAAGAGAGGGGTCTTTTCGGACTAACCAAGGATATTTCCTTGATACAATAAAATAACGGAGGAATTACTGATGGGAAAAAGATCTAGGAACACAAAGCTATATACCTCTAGTACGCATCCACTTACTCAGCAGCCATCGGAAACACAACTGGCTCTTTCGTCTCCTGGCATTTATATATCGCCAAGATAATTTCGAGTGCTTTGCGCCCTTCTTCCCCGGGGATAGCTGGTTCTCTATCTTCTCGAATTGCCTGAATAAGATCCAATATTAGCTCTCTATGCCCAAAGCCGTATACTGTCGGGGGATCACCTTCCTGGCTGGCGAAAATCTCCTGTTTTTCTTCCACGCTGTCAGGTAATTCCCAAACTTCGATTCGGTTTACTGCGATTCCGCCAACAATGACTGATCCCGTTTCGCCAAAGACATTTAAGGTTTCTTCAATATTTTTAGGATAGATAGTTGAGGCCGCTTCAATCAGCCCTATGGCGCCACTTTTAAATTTAATAACAGCTGCGCCCATATCTTCCATTTCAATTTTGCGCATAAAGGTCGCCGTGTATCCAAAAACAGATTCCACTGGCCCAAAGGTCCACTGTAAAAGGTCAATATTATGAATGGACTGATTCATGAGTACTCCACCGTCTTGAAGCTTCGTCCCACGCCAAGGTGCTTGGGTATAATAATTGTCGTTCCGATTCCAACGCACGGTGGCCTGCCCATGAGTTAATTTACCAAAACGACCATCCTCTAAGGCTTGGCGAAGGAGTTTAATCGAATCATTAAAGCGGTTTTGATGAATAACACCTAATTTAACACCTGCTTTGTGACAGGCTTCAATCATCGCATCTGCAGTTTTCAAAGTCATAGCCATAGGCTTTTCAACCAGGACATGCTTACCTGCTTCGGCTGCAGCAATCCCGATTTCGGCATGCAAACCACTCGGTGTCGCTATGGTGATAACATCAATGTCAGTCCTCTTCAGCATTTCCAGATAGTCAGTATAAGGCTCTGCTTTGTATTTGTCGGCGAAGGCCTGGGCCAGCTCCGGCACGATATCGCAGACCGCAATCAGTTCTGCCTCTGGAAGCGCTACAATGGACTCCGCATGTTTTGGGGCAATCCGCCCACACCCAATAATAGCAAACCGAATCTTTTTCTCTCCATTCATACTAGTCAACAACTCTTTTCTTTTCTTTTCTTTTCTTTTTCTTCACATTTCCAACGTCAGATGTTGTTTGGAAAAACGACATCGCACAATATATAGGTTTAAGGGGAATCTGGCGATTCCCCTTAAACCTGTGTATTTAATATAAGCTTCAAAGTCACAAATTATATTCAATTAAATTTTAACAATTTTTTCACGATTCTCATGAACGTCTTTCGTTGCATTACGTGTATCCACTACGAGTTTGGCATTGGCAACCACACGCTCATAATCAACCGTACTATGGTCTGTTAAGATTAGCACGCCATCTGCATTGGCCAGCACCTCATCGGTCAAAGGCACACTCTCCAAATGGATCGTACTGCCACCGTGTGGCTCGATCACCGGAATGAATGGGTCATGATAAGTAACATTAGCCCCCTGTTTACGCAAGAGCTCAATAATCTTCAAGGCTGGTGATTCACGCATATCGTCGATATCTTTTTTATAGGCTACCCCGAGAACGAAGATCTTAGCGTCCTTCAAACTCTTGTTCTCATTATTTAAAGCACGAACTACTCTATTGATAACATAATAGGAAACTTCAACATTAACCTCCCCGGCAAGTTCAATGAAGCGAGTATGGAAATCATACTCACGCGCTTTCCAGGTAAGGTAGAATGGATCGATCGGGATACAATGACCGCCCACACCCGGTCCTGGGTAAAAGGTCTGGATGCCAAACGGTTTTGTTCCGGCTGCCTCAACAACTTCCCAGATATCAATTCCCATCCGGTCACAGAGCATCATCAATTCGTTCACCATAGCAATGTTAACTGCCCGGTAGGTGTTTTCAAAGACTTTTGTCAGCTCTGCAGCAGCGGGAGAGGACACTGGGACAACATTGGTTATTGTTTGAATGTAAAGCGCATAAGCGATCTCTAGGCAAACCGGAGTCATCCCGCCAACGACTTTGGAGGTATTTTTTGTGCTGAAGCGTTTGTTACCAGGATCGACACGTTCCGGTGAGAAGGCAAGGAAGAAATCATGACCAACTTTAAGTCCCGGCATTTCTAATAAAGGAAGAATGACCTCCTCTGTGGTTCCTGGGTAAGTCGTGCTTTCTAAGGTGATTAACTGCCCCGGACGTAAATATTTGGCAATCTTTTCAGTGGAAGCTTTAATATAGGAAATATCCGGATCGCGGGTAATTGTTAACGGTGTGGGAACACAAATGATCACAACATCACATTCCGCTAAACGGGAGAAATCTGTACTGGCCACCAAAATGCCGCTTTGCACAACTTCCTTAAGGTCTTCGTCCTTGACATCTCCAATATAGTTGTCTGCCGCATTCACGCGCTCAACACGGGCAGCATTAATGTCAAAGCCAACCACCGGGAACCCGACTTTGCCTTTTTCAACAGCCAAAGGGAGTCCTACATAACCTAACCCGATTACCCCTATCCGGGCTTCATGTTTTTCAATCTTTTCCTTAAGGGCTTTGGCAACGACATCTTCACTGGTAATTACATTTTTCACGGTCATCATTATCCTAATTTCCTCCTTATTATTTGGCTACTGCTTTGGGCATTTTCTTGCGAAAGGTTGGAATGACCGTTTGCAACAGCTCGATAACTTCATCTCGAGTTAAATAACTGCCACGTTCTCGCACAATATGCGTCAGCTCTTCCAGAAGTTTAACATCAATAACATTAGGTTTCGCTACAAAAATTCGGCTGTGTTTAGTTGAAGTTGTTCCCTCTTCAGCTGTTAACAATTCCTCATAGAGTTTTTCTCCCGGCCGAATTCCTGTGAACTGTATCTTAATGTCGACCTCGGGCTCGAAGCCTGAAAGACGAATTAAGTCTTTTGCTAGATCCACAATTTTAACTGGTTTTCCCATGTCCAAAATAAATATTTCTCCACCCTGAGCCATGGCTCCAGCCTGAATGACTAACTGGGTCGCTTCTGGGATCGTCATAAAGTAGCGTACCATATCAGGATGGGTGACTGTCACCGGACCACCATTAGCAATTTGCCGCTTAAATGTAGGAATAACACTTCCTCGGCTACCTAAAACATTCCCGAACCGTACGGCTACAAACTTTGTTTGGGAACGAAGATCTAAGCTTTGAATAAGCAATTCGACAGTCCGCTTGGTTGCTCCCATAATGCTCGTTGGGTTGACTGCCTTATCAGTAGAGATCGAAACAAATGTTTTTACTTTTACTCTATCCGCTGCTTCAGCCAAATTCTGCGTGCCTAAAACATTATTTTTCAGGGCTTCTTCAGGATTTTTTTCCATTAAAGGGACATGTTTGTGTGCTGCAGCATGAAAGACAACGCCTGGCTTATATCTGTCAAAGAGTAAGAAAACTTTCTCTCGATCTTTGATATCCAATATTTCTGTTATGTAGTCAATTCCTGGACGCTCAGCGCGCAATTCCTGTTCAATGTCAAAAATGCTGTTTTCTCCATGTCCCAGCAGGACAAGTTTCCCAGGATTAAACTTGGCAATCTGACGGCAGATCTCTGAACCAATAGAACCCCCCGCGCCGGTAATGAATACCGTCTCTCCCGAAACATATCCTGCGACTTCTTCCAAATCAACGAAAACCGGTTCACGCCCCAGCAAATCCTCCACTTGAACCTGTCGAATGGGGTTAACATTGATATCCCCACTAATAATGTCATAGACACCAGGCATAATTTTCAGGTCCACTCCAGACTTTTCACAGATTTGCACAATCTCTCGAACAGACTCACCCGAGGCTGAAGGCATAGCAATAATCACTTCATCAATATTATGTCCCTTTACGACGCGGGCAATGTCCTTGCGCGTACCCAAGACCGGAATGCCAAAAAGATGCAACTTCTGTTTGGCACGGTCGTCATCAATAAAACCAATAGGGCGTCCCTCTCGATAATTGCGATTTTTTAACTCTCTGGCTGCTAATACACCTGCGTCACCAGCTCCGACGATAAGTACCTGTTTTTGCGAGCCAGGAACATGGCGGTCAAAGACATTTTCCTGTAAGATCCGCCAAATAAAACGCGAACCGCCTATCAGAAAGACCATAGCCAGCCATAACAGCAAAGCAGTAGTATGTGGCATCCTTAACCCAGCCTGGGCTAAGCCATAAAAATAAACCGCCGCTACTGTTCCGCCCGTTCCAACGGTTACAGCATAAATAATAGAGAGTAACTCCCCTGTGCTTGCATATTGCCAAAGCCGATTATACAAGCCAAAAACGTGAAAAACTGCAATATATAAGAATGTTGCAACCACAGCAGTGTGATAATATATCTGATAACTCTCTAATGGGATACCACCAACAACTTCGAAGCGCAAATAAAAACTGCCGAAAGTTGCCAAGTTGATCAACATAGCATCAATCAGCATTAATACTAACGTCCGTTTGCGAAATAACACCTAGCTCAGCCCCTTTTCGATCAAACCAGTCAGTAAGTTTTATCGTTCTAAAGTTTACTACAACTTAAATGGTTTTACAACTATCCGCCTTGAACAAGCCGTTAACAATTTCGCCTTCGATTCAAGTCCTTTTCTTGTTTCTGCTTTTATTCATGTAGCCAATGATATAGTAACTATAAGGCAAGTAACTGATCAATCTTACCGACATGTAACTAAGAACAAGGGGCACAGCAAAGATAATTAGATAAAATTTCCAATTATTATAGTTGATATTATAGTTCTTGAGTATTTTTATTGCAGATTGGTTAAAAAAGATGTGTATTAGGTATATTCCAAAGGAGTAATCCCCTATTTTATAAAGAGCTTTAGCAACAATGCTCTTTTTCCGAACCAAATTATTGGCCAGATTAAATAGCAGTAGAAAGCTTGAGATCCTCAAAATAGGGTAAATGAGTTCTGAACCAATAAAATAATAATTAGGTATAGTATTGTATCTATAACCCGTAGTCAGACCAACGATTATAAAATAACTGGCTCCTATTGTTAAAGCTAACGTAGTTGCTACAAAAAGGGGCGTAAGCCGATTAAATCCACTCTTCAACTTTTCGTAGTGGTCACAACTATAGATTCCTAAACCAAAATAAAATAGGTACGCTATAAAGTTAATCTTTGTAGCAGCTAAATACGGGGTGTGTTTACCAACCATGAATGCTATCTGAATTATTAACATTAAAGAAATCAATAATTCGGCTCTGTTTCTTATTTTAAAGTGATCATAAATCTTAATAATAAACGGATAAAAAATATAACACTGAATTATTATGGCAAAAAACCATAGGTGGTAGGAAGCATCTGACTGCCAGATATTCCGAAGAATTAGTGTTGCATTTGTACTGAGTGCGTTATTTCTCATGACTTCTGAATTATTGAAGTAAGTATAAAGAACTGAGAAAATTAAGTATTGGGGAATAATTGAACGTATTCTTTTTTTGTAGAATTGTATAATCGGAAAGTTATTACGATAATTTCTGGCCAATACAAAACCGGAAATCAGAATAAACAAGGGCACTGCAAATTGAGAAAATACATCTGTCAACAGATTTATAAGTACCAAATTATTAAATTTTTTTATTTCTGTAAAATAACCGGTTGCATGAATAGCGATAACTGCTAAGACACCGAATGCCCTGAGGAAATTAATCTGCTCAATTGTACCCTGTTTCTTGTGGTTAGTTGCATTAGCATTATTCATGTTAGCCATTTTCCCTTCCTCAAAAGAACTAGCCTAAATCTCTAAAATCCATGCTAAGATTTAACCTAATAATGTGTAAGTCATTGAGTCATAGATTAACTATCCTTTGTCAAGTATTAGTCTATCATACAGCCTACTTTTTTGCCTAATGAAAACTGGGTACTAAAAAGGACTACCATAGTTTATAGTAGTCCTTACCTTCATTGCACGGTGCTTTCTCCTGTTATCACCCAGCGGGAATTCTGTTTGAGCATATTTACTCGGACATGTACATTCTGTTCATGCTCTTCCCCGATTGCTGCGGCATCTGCTAAGCTATAATCTCTTGCCGTATATCGGTAATCAACCCGTAGTGTGGCTGTATTTGCCTCTGCACTTTCCACATCGACCCGGTCAAACGTTATTTGACTGACATCTAACCCTAGACCTTGAGCCAAGTATTCCTCTGCACGGCGCGCATGTTTTTCAAACAATTCCCCTGTATAGGCTTTCGCTAGTTTGAGGCGGAATGAATCGATATCTGAAGATTTCCAAGCTCCAAAGAAAATCCCGATATCTTGTTTATAGTCGGTAATGATTTGTTGTTTCAGTGAGCTCAACGCCGTGACATCTTTGTTGCTTACATTTTGATCGAGAGGAGGTGCATCGTTTTTTTGTACTGCTGAATCTGGACTTAGTGCATTTAGACCATCTCCATCCAAGGGAACATTATTTGCAGATAGAGCGTCCGGTGCCGTGTTTAAGACCGGAGAGGTTCCAGCTGGGTCACTTACTGTTCCCGAAACTGTTTGTATCTTGTCTTGGCCACGTAGCCTGGAAATAAACGAAGTGGGGGAGCTCGAATTCGTGAGTAAAGACACACCCAAGGTTCCAACTAATACACCGAGACCTAAAGCCAGAGCTCCAAATAAATAATTCATTTTACGCATATAAACCGCAATCTCCTTTAATTGGATTTTATGATTATTTTTACCAATTAAAGGAGGTATTAGACATTCACATTCCCGATGTTAGAAGTTGAACCATGAGCTGGCGAAAAAGAGGAAGGCCTGTCCCCTTGGGGCAGGCCTTCCTCTTTTCTATTCAATTTTTATTGTTTACCCAACAACTAAATTTGGTTTTTAACCTTGCAAAACAATACAAGATCATAGTAAGAGATTTAGTTGCCTATTCAATTCAGATTAATAAATCAAAAACTCTTATAAAATCAATCCTTTAAATTCAAATTAAGAATTTATATTGAGTCCAAGCTCCTCATGTTCTTAACAAAACATTATTGTAGCTATGTCTAATTTATTGTAAAGTTATAACTTAATTCAACAGCCATTGTGCACCTTGAACTATTCAGCGTATTTCTTATCGCCTACAATACTCTAGCTAAGCTTCATTTCATTCCTATTTACACTACGTTATCTAATGCCTGAATTATGTCCGTTTGGTTGCAAACGGCGTCGCCCCGTAGATTTTTGAATTTACTTCATTACGCATGAGATGCGCATCTAAATCGTGAATTTCTTGGTGGAACTGTTCGATCCGTGTTTTATCCTTTGAATCATAGGCATCGATTCCTCTGTTTAGAAGCACATCCAAGTAGCCTGTGAGCGCTGCTGCTTTAGAAACATTCGCTTCATTCTTGAACTGCTTGTCCAATAAGGTTTTATGAAACACAATATACTTCTTAAGATCTTCTTCATTCAACTGAGGGCCCGCAGCCGGCCCATAGAGATAACCGTCTACATATTCGTGGATGTTCCATGCGGCGCCAAAGATTAATGTTTTAGCATCATTGCCTAAGGCATTTTCGCCGAAGTACGTGGCCACAGATGGGGCTAAGTCAATTTGACTGGTGTCCGGTTCTCTATATTTATTTTTGGAACCGGCATTAACTTGCGGGGGTGGGTTAATCGTACTGGGTTCTGTCGCTGTCGGCGAGACTGTTTCAGGTGGCGCTGTGCCGTCAGGCAACACCGTGTCTTTAGCTCCATCAGTTGCCTTATTACCATCAACGGCTGGGGATTGAATGACTACCGAGTCAGTGATGGAGCTTTGTTGCCTAAAAACTTTCCAGACACTTGGGCCATAAACCCCTGCAGCAACTACAGCTCCAGCTAGAACCAACGTTCCAGCTAAGGTTGCTATCCTCTTTTTGTCCATTGGCATCAGTGGTTTCATTGATCTCTTCCCTCCTTAAAAATTCTTTTGTATTTTGGTACGTTAGTATTTTACCAATTTTTAGGAGAGAAGCTTGTCACTTTTGCTGTAGAGCTTGGCCCATTTTCCGTCCTCTATTTTTGAGAAATGCTAAGAGATTCCTTTCAGTACACAAATTTCGCGAAAATCAAGCAGCATTGTCCAAATAAATTTTTCGTCTCTTTTAGTCAATTTCAGATTTTAGAACCAAAGTCTTTAAATAGTTCATAAGCTCGTCCGAAAGATCCCCTCGGCGCAATGCATATTCAATCGTCGCTTCCACAAAACCCAGCTTATCCCCGACGTCATAGCGCCGACCTTCAAATTCATAAGCAAGGATTTCTTGATAGCGACCCAATTCCTTAATCCCATCCGTGAGCTGAATCTCGCCACCCTTGCCTGGCTGAAGAATGCTCAAAATATTAAAGATCTCTGGATTTAAGATATACCTACCCATTATGGCTAAGCGAGTCTCCGGAGCATCTTCCGAACGAGGTTTCTCCACCATATTCTTCGCTCGATATAGTCGATCGGCAAACTTTTCACCATCAACAATCCCATATTTAGACGTATCTTCCAGCGGAACCTCCTGGACCCCAACTATACTTGCTCCATAACGCTCGTAATGATTCATCATTTGGCGCAAAGCAGGCACTTCAGAATAGATAACATCATCACCTAGCAGAACTGCAAACGGTTCATTACCAATGAATTTTCGGGCACTGTAAATCGCATGTCCCAAACCCAACGCTTCTTTTTGTCGAACGTAATAAATATCAGCCATACGGGCAACATCTTGCACCAAATCCAAAAGTTCATCTTTGGAGTTTTTCTCCAAAAATCCCTCTAGTTCCATCGAGCGATCAAAGTGGTCTTCGATGGCCCGCTTATTGCGTCCTGTAACTATAATTATGTCTTCAATCCCGGATTGAATAGCCTCTTCAACAATATATTGAATGGTTGGTTTATCTACAATCGGCAGCATCTCTTTCGGTTGAGCCTTCGTTGCTGGTAAAAAACGAGTTCCCAGACCGGCTGCAGGTATCACTGCTTTACGAATTTTGCGCATCTTTCTACTCTCCTTTTAATACTACAATTTATTTTACCTCTAATGTATATATAAAAACAACTCAACTAATTCGTCTATTACCTAACAGGTATTCTTTCGACATTTAAATATCTATACCTGCTGTTTGTTAATAAAAACTGTAAAAAATTACAATAAAGACGAGGGTATTGTACCCTCGTCTTCCAAAACATACCTGAGCAGGTAATGCATGCTCCAAATTTGTTCTAACCATACTAAATCCATGAAAACGCTTAGACGCTTCTTGATTTACGGAATCATCGGCCTTGTCCTTGAGGTCGTCTATACAGGTTTGGCGTCCCTCCTCAAAGGGGACTTAAGCATGCAAGGGTTCACCTTCTTGGTGATGATTCCTATTTATGGTCTCTTGGTGTTCCTTGAACCCTTTCATACTCACTTACGTCCTTACCCCTGGTGGCTCCGCGGACTGGTCTATTTAGTGATGATCTGGTTAATTGAATATTTAGGTGGGTTTATTTTAGCCGAAATCTTAGGACATTGTCCTTGGTGCTACAGTGACCCTTTAAATGTTAAGGGATATATCACCCTTCGGATGGCTCCTGAATGGTTTCTTGTTGGCTTAGGTTCTGAAGTTCTCCATGATTACTTCGATGCCTTGCCTGTCGACATCTAATCGACTCAAATCTTGAAGTGCGAGATTAACTGCTTTAAATCCTTGGCCAAAACGTCTAGGCTTTCTGCAGAGGCAAATAATTCTTCGACAGAAGCGTTTTGTTCCTCGGCGGCTGCAGCTGTAGTTTGAGTACCTGCTGAGGTGGATTCGGCTTGATTTACAACCGTTTGCATACCGACTTTTATTTGTTCCCCGTCTTGTTGGACTTTCTGAACAGTAACTTCAATATCCTGGGCTAATCCAGCACTTTCTTCTACAGAATCGAGAATTACAGTGAATTGATGGGAGATTTCTTTTAAGTATGCGCTGCCTTGATTAACACTATCCACGCTAGTTTTCATCCCTTGATGAGCACTCCGCGAAGCCTGTTGCATTTCCTGTACTCTCTGAGAAATATCGACCAAGCTGGATTGAACTTGCTCGGCAAGTTTACGGACTTCCTCAGCCACAACTGCAAATCCCCGGCCATTTTCTCCAGCACGTGCCGCTTCAATTGCCGCGTTTAATGCTAAGAGGTTCGTTTGTTGCGCAATATTGTCGATAATTTGCACCGTCTTGGCGATCTCCTCTGATTTTTCATCCACATCTCCAATTACCTGGCTCAAACTGTGGACCTGGCTCTCAATTTCAGCCATTTGATTAACCACTTGTCCGAGGGCACGGTTTCCATCGCTAGAAAGTTCAGCAGAGCGCCTGGATGCACGACTTACTTTTCCGGCGTGCTGCTCAGTCTGCTTTAACTCATCAATCACTAAGCTCATCCGTTCATGGTTCTCTGTCATTTCCTTAACTTGCATTTGAGCATCGGTCGCCATTTCAGTCGCCGATGTCGCAACTTGTTCAGCGGCCTGAGATGATTGTTCGGCACCTTGGCGCATCTCTTGAGCGGTTTGTGCTACTTGATTGGCCATGTCGACCACTTTTGTCATTGTGCCCCTCAAAGAGAGTACCATATCACCGAAGGCCTTATGTAATTCTACTCCTTCATGGTTCCACGCTTTCCAAGGGGCCTTCTTTTTCCGAGCAATATCTCCGGCAGCTATTTCGTTGGCATTGACCACCAAATGGTGCATCATATTACCGAGAGCCCGGCTTAACACCCAGCCGATGACAATACTAACCAAGACATCAATTATGACAAGAATCACCGAAACAAACGAGGCTTTTTTGAAGATCTGGCTCGTAGTTTCTGTGCTGTGCGTATTCACTTTATCCAATCTAGAGTCAACCATCTTTTGGATAATATCTCCCGCCAACTGGTTTTTGGGTCCGGCTACTTCATACATATTGGCTAAAGCTTCATTTATTCTTCCATTTATAGCATCTTGAATCGTAACTTGAGATGATACTACATAATCATTCCAAGCGGTTTTAAATTTTTTCCATGACGCATCTTCTTCTGGCGACCTTGAAACAGCTTCGAACTTGGCAATCTCTGCTATCATTGAATCCTTTTTCTGATCTACTTTGTCTAAGAAATTCTGACGTTCTTGAGGATTACGTGCGCTAACTGCTAAGACAACATTTGTCCTATAGACCTGAGCATCAAAATGCATCTGCGAGAGTAAGTTCATGGGAACCACATCCTGCTGATAAACCTGATCCGAAGCATTATGCATTTGGGACATCCCATAGATCCCGATTGCTCCTACGACGCCTGCTGCCAAAGCAATAAACATCATTAAGGCCGTGACTTGGACTCCAAGTCTCCTATTTCTTAAATTCATCTCTTTCACTCCTTTAAACGAATTATTGTCTAACTTGTATAATCGTTCTTCTTCAGAAATCTAATCCCTATGTTTTCACTCCAAATAGATTATTAATTATGTTCTTATATGTTTTAATCACTAGTTATTAACCGTTCTTAATTAAAGCTTCACCGTGCATTCAGACTATTGAGATGAAAGATATACTACTGCCCTAAAATGTGTATTTCGACATAGAAAATGAATATTCCTGTCGAAATTTTTCATCCAATAAATAAAACTTGGCTGGCGCCCACACGAAGACACTGTCTTCGCACGTATTAACCCTTCTTGCAGACACTGTCTTCGCACGTATTAGCCTTCTTACAGTATGTAACGAAGTTATACTTTCTGATAAGTATAAAAAAACAAACCGCAAGAGCCATTTAAAACTCTTGCGGTTTGTTTTTGTTCTTTTCACTTAACTACTTCTTGGTTTCGTTAGTAGGTTCCAACTTCTCTAAGATCTGATCGACGAGACCATATTCTTTTGCCTCTTCGGCAGTCATGTAGTAATCCCGCTCTGTGTCTTTCTCAATTTTCTCTAACGGCTGGCCAGTTCTTTCCGAAAGAATTTTATTCATCTTGGCCTTGGTTCGGAGCAGCTGTTTAGCATGAATTTCAATCTCGGTCGCTTGTCCAGAAAGTCCGTGACCACCAATTAATGGCTGATGGATCAGAACCTCTGAGTTGGGAAGAGCGACCCGCTTCCCTTTTGCACCTGCTGTAAGAAGGAATGCCCCCATACTGGCTGCCATCCCAATACAGATCGTGCGGACATCTGAGCGTATATACTGCATGGTGTCATAAATGGCCATTCCAGCTGTGATCGAACCACCAGGGCTATTGATATACAGATTGATATCTTTTTCTGGATCTTCTGCTTCGAGGAAAAGCATTTGGGCTACAACCAGATTGGACACATCATCATCAATTGCACCCCCGAGAAAGATGATACGGTCTTTTAAAAGACGAGAGTAAATATCGTAGGAGCGCTCCCCACGATTGGTTTGTTCAACGACCATTGGGACTAAATAACCCATTTATAATTCCCCCTATTCGTCTTTATTATTTATTACTGCAATCCAACTTAGTATATTCTCACCGATTAATTTTATTTTAGTACAATGGTCAGTAAAGGTCAAATTTTTTAATCGAGAAAATAAGATCTACTTTCTACTCACTCTAAAAAGCTTGGCAAAGAAACCATAAATATTCTATATATGGTACATATTGTACTCTTCAGGAGCTCTCAATGCAAATCTATCTAGGCCTTAAACTTGACAAAGAATGTCGATCCATTCGGGCTGGTTTCCACCTTGATTTTAGCGTTATGCCGGGTAGCGATTCCATAACATACAGCCAAACCTAAACCTGTGCCTTTCTCCTTGGTAGTAAAAAAAGGAGTCCCTAATGAATCCATGATTTCTGGTGCAATGCCCTTCCCTTCATCCTGTATGGCTAGGACCACTTCATCGTCCTCGACTAGGGTTTTTATTACAAGCGCCCCTTCTTCCTCCATTGCTTCCAGCCCATTCCGCGTTAAATTGAGGATCATCTGGAGAATCTCTTTTTCGTCTAATAGTAAATCCGGGAGTACTCCTAATTCGGCAGTTACTAACTTGTCGCCACGAATGGCATCAACTTGAACAAGCGGTAAGATGCTTTCTATAATATCATTCAGATTATGCAGAGCGAGTTCTGTTGTTTTAGTACGACTTATCGATAGAAATTTAGTAATAATTGAATTCGCTCGATCAAGTTCACTTATCATGAGAGGAATATAATCGCTGTATTTATCGAAACTTTTATGTTCCTGGATGAGTTGCAAAAAGCCTCTGACGGTTGTCATCGGATTTCTAACTTCGTGACCAATGCTTGCCGCCATTTCACCGACCAGATTCATCTGATCCATCCGTGTCATTTCTTTCTCCAACTTCTTTTGTGCAGTAACATCCTTGACAATTGTTGAGGCACCAATAATTTCGCCATTATGACCCTTAATAGGTGACACCGTCAAATAAACATGAATAAACTTTTCATCTTTCCTTTGACGTATTGCCTCATAATGTGTCACGGGCATTCCGTGAAAGATAATTTGTAAAACTTTATCAAACTCAAGCTGTTTGTCGAGAGGAATTATTTTCTTAATCGGCTCCCCTATAATTTCCGCTTCAGAGTACCCGTAAATGCACTCTGCTCCTCTATTCCAGTCGATAATGATTCCATCAAGGGTCATCCCTATGATTCCATCATCTGTCGACTCAACGATCGATGCCAGTCGTAGGACCTTTTCTTCAATCTGCTTACGTTCTCCGACCTCTTTGATGAGCTGTTGGTTTATTCCTTCCAATTCTGTCGTTCGTTCTTTAACCAACCACTCAAAGTGACTTTGATGTAAAAATTCTTGAACCCTAAATTTATAAAGCGTAAACGATAAAAACCAAGCGATTATAATAATCAAGGACACATTGATATAATGACCTTTTAGAACATCTACATTAGGTTGTTGATGTGTTATTTCAAACATTATAATCAAATAAGAAATGGCATAAACGCCTATGCTCACTTTCGGCCTTAAGTTAAAGAACACCGCAATTACAAAACACCCTAAGATGTATACCGTCAATTGTCCATGAATTAGCTGATCAATCCATCCTGAAGTAATCGTACAAATGAACAAGCTAAAAAAAGCGAAGAAATTCTCATAAATTTCATGTATCCATTTCACATCATCTACAGAAGGGATCTTAGTATTCCAATAGAGGGCGGTAAATAATAGCATGCCTCCGCCTAATCCAAGATGTGAATAAAATAATAATTTATAACCCGGCGTACTCAGCCATAGACCCTTCTGATAATTACCATGATCCACAAATAAAAGGATTATATCACAAATAAGAAGTAGAGTAGCTAAAAGCCTAAGGCGAGGAAAATTCGTATAAATTTGACCTTTCCAGAATTCTTCCTCAAGTTCTCCCAGTAAATCAGCTCTGTTTCGTTTAATTAACCCCATCGTTCACACCCTGTTCCACTTTCTTAATGGAAACAATATTTACTTAACTTTTAATTCTCCAAAATTCCCGATAATCCTTCTTTATTTGCAAAAGCGTTTCAATGCTATACAGTACGCATAATCTGCTTAACCCTATTCATCCTCCTGAATATACTGGTATTATTAAGATCCATCCCCTAGAAGGTGGTCGATGCAGACGTGGATCAAAGCAAGGGGCAACTTCCCCCTTATCCTTATCCTTATCCGCCTTATTTTGGAACTTATCCATTAAGCCCAAGCTTTATTCAGGGGTATAAGCCCCCTGTTCCTAATGCGAATAATTGTGCCTCTCTCCAGGTTCAGATCTTTCCTTCGAACCAAGATGTTGATCTAAAGTATTGGATATCTCTATCTCCCGCGCTCCTTGGAGCAGCCGGGGCTTTTTTCCTGAGCCTCTTCTCAGGCAACAATCATTCGATTGAACGCTTTGAAGGGACCCTCTTTAAACTCACTCTTGTAGGGTACGCTATTGGTGCTACAGTCTCAGTTTCTTTTTACATTTCTCATATCATTACGAACTCTAAAACCCCTCACGATCATCTACTCTATCCTGTCGTGGGAGCCCTTGTTTCGATTATCCTACTCTTCGCTGCAGATTACCTTCTTCTTTATCGATTTTTCCCCTCCAGCTTTAAAGGTGACGTAGGAGATGACCTTTGCAACCAGCTCTTCTCGTTTTTATATTTAAGCACAACAACGATTGCAACTGCAGGTTTAGGAGACATTCTACCGGCTAATGTAACGGCACGTGCTTTGATCGCCACAGAAATATCTTTTTATCTATTTACCATGGCGACGGGAATTCAACTTCTTCTTGTTCAACATTAGTATAAAAATGATTTTGCCAAGTCCGGAAATCGTAAATTTGACAAAGCAAACTGAAAATACTACAAAGCTATTAGTTATAGATTTAGTAGTATTTCAGCTTGATTAGTTAAGTTTAAATTATATGTTTTGATCGCCGCTATGCAAAAAAAGCTAAGAGTCTAAAACCAGCAATTAAGCCTGCTGATATTTAGACTCTTTTTTAGACTCATATTCTTTTTACAAGAAAATGAACGGGAACTGACAAATAGGCCTTTTCACTTTGGTTTACGACTAAAACGACTTAAAAATGCTTTAATTCCCCCACTTTTCTGTGGCTGAGCTTCGACATTTAAGGTCTCTAATAAATTGCCATCTCCTGCCTGCGGGTTTGGCTGTTGGAATGTCCCACCTTGATACATTGCTGGGAAATTCATTCCCCGTTTCTGCATAAAACGTTCCAGACCTCGCATAGGCAAAGGATTTTGCGGCATATTTTGATTATTATAGAGATTAAACCGTCCTAACGGCATTTTCAACACACCTCCTCTTTATTTAATGTATTTTAAAATGGGCTCCTATTTAGGAGCCCACCCTTTTCTTAGTCACTTCTTAAAAGATAACTCCTAAAGCAATCAAGATTAAAATCGCGATCGCAATAATCCCTGCACCTACACACGATCCCCCACCAAAACCACCGCAAGCTCCACCATATCCGTACATATCCTTATACCTCCTTTTAATTTTAGGTTAATAAACGTTAGGGCTCTGAAGGTTTAGAATACAATGCCCATCGCGATAAGAAGCAAGATAATTACAACTACAATCGCGATACCAGCACCTACTCCACCACCAGCTACTCCGCCAGCTCCAAATGCCATTTTAAATCCCCCTTTCATTCTTAATACATCATACGCTTTTATTAATTCTAGTGTTCCATATTATTCCATTAATTACGGTTTTTTTATGTTTGTTCATTTCCTTCAAATCATTTAGATCTAAATAATTACGTCGATTAACCACCGGGTGTGACAGCTATAAAGAAAACTTGGCTGGCGCCCGAAGACCTGTCTTCGCACGTATTAGCCTTCTTGCAGCCTTGGCGAAGGCGGCTGCCTTAGTTGCACTTATGCGCTGGCCAAGGATGGCCGAGTGTCCCTGTAACCCGAAGACACGGTCTTCGCACGTATTAACCTTTCTTGCAGGATGGTGAGAAGGGACCTTCCAGAAAGTATGAAACAAAAAGTTATACTTTCTGACTAGTATAAAAAAATCCGCTATCCCAATAATATGGGATAACGGATTTCCTATAGTTGTTCAGCATAGTTCCTGATTATTTCACATTTACAATGCGTTTTCTCCTGTGGCTCCTGTTCTTATTGTATACGCATTTTCCACGGCAGACACAAAAATCTTTCCGTCTCCGATTTCCCCAGTTCGCGCCACTTTCGTAATGACTTGGATCACCTCTTCCACGTATTGATCCATGACTACAATTTCGACCTTCACTTTAGGAATAAGATGCACGTTATATTCTACGCCCCGATAAACCTGAGTCTGCCCCTTCTGTTTGCCACAACCAATTACCTGGGTCACCGTCAAACCATTGACTCCATGAGCGCCTAACGCATCTTTCAGGCTGTCCAGTTTTCCCGGACGGATAATCGCTTCAATCTTCTTCATATCCAACCCTCCCAACGAGATTTAGCTTTGTCTAAACTATAGTACTAGTTGAATCAGATAAAATCCGGATAAGCCTCTTCTCCGTGTAAGGACAAATTCAAACCGATTGCTTCCTGTTCCTCACTGACACGAAGTTTCATCACTAAGCCGATCACTTTCAAAATAATAAACGTAGCCACGACAGCAAATACCACTGTTATCAAAACACTTAGGGCTTGGATCCCTAAAAGTGAAGCATTTCCGTAGAACAACCCATCTGCACCAGCCGAATTGATGGTTTTAGTGGCGAAAATCCCAGTTGCCAAGGCTCCCCATGTACCACCAATCCCATGACATCCAAAGGCGTCTAACGCATCGTCATAGCCGAATTTCGCTTTCATTATACTGATGGCTAGATAGCAAACGATACCACCGACTAAGCCAATGAATATCGAGGAAAGTGGGGTTACAAATCCTGCGCCCGGGGTTATGGCTACTAATCCGGCAACCGCACCGCTGGCTGCCCCAAGCATGGTGGATTTTCCTCGATGAAGACGCTCGACCACTGCCCAGGCTACTGCAGCTGCAGCTGCAGCTGTGTTAGTATTCACAAAAGCCATACCGGCCAAACCGCTCGCACCCAGAGCGCTTCCAGCATTAAACCCAAACCAGCCAAACCAGAGGAGACCTGCTCCCAACACAGTCATTGGAATATGATGCGGTGCCATTGATTCTTTACCAAGCCCTTTACGTTTTCCAAGGACCAAAGCTACTATCAATCCTGAATATCCCGAACTGATATGCACCACGTTCCCTCCTGCAAAGTCCAACGCTCCAAGAGTCCTTAAGAAACCACCGACACCCCAAACCCAATGGGCTAATGGATCATAAACAAACGTTGCCCACAATAACACGAAAGCAATAAATGCCGGAAAACGCATCCGTTCTGCGAAAGAGCCACTGATCAAAGCGGGGGTGATGACTGCAAACATCATTTGGAAAGCCATAAAAACAATCGCTGGAATGGTTGCTGCATAATCAGGATTAGGATCTATTCCCACTCCATTTAATCCCAACCAATTTAGGCCTCCAATCAAGCCATGAATGTCTGGCCCAAAGGCCAATGTATATCCCACCAATATCCACTGCAAAGACATAAGGCCAATGACAATCCAACTATGCATGAGAGTGCTGAGAACATTCTTTTTACGCACCATACCACCATAAAAAAGTGCTAAACCGGGTGTCATAAGAAAAACTAGTGCTGTACAAATCATAATAAAACTTGTATCCCCAGTATCCATACCAATTCCTCCTCTTCAAAAAAATGGCGCTTTGAGCTACTCTTATCGAGTATCCTCAAAGCGCCATTGCTTTGCTTTCATGTTTTTCCTACCCAAGGGTCATAGGCTGTGCACACCTTATGTTTGGTATTCTAGCACGAAGATGAACGGTTTTGCAATAGTTTTTTTTAAGAATCCTGTATACGCGCTCTGTGAACTCGAACTTATAAGTCTTACGCTAAATTTAGACATTCACATCGGAGGAAAACAGAACATATTCTTATGTCTCTAGCTTAGCGAAAAATTTGTGTAATAAAGTTCATAAACGCTGGCGTGATGTAGGGGGTATAGACAAAATCTAAGAACAAAAACAGAATAAGTCCCACAACCCCACCGATCATGGAGCCATTGATCCTGATCCATTGGAGATCGTTACCCGCCTTGTCCTCAACAAATTGATTTAGATCCTGGTCTGTATATGCTTCAAGAGTCTCTCTAACCATGCAACCGATCATGTCATGTTCATTTTGGATCACCTGACATATGGTATCCACAATGAACCTATTAATTTTCTCCCGAAGTTCTGGATTATCCTGAATACTAACCCAGTATCTATCTACGAAAGACTGAACCACATGATAGAATTCATTTGGTTCAGAAGAAGTTAAAGGAGCGGCAACGACGTTCAGAGCTGGGCGAAGAATCGTTTCTAAAAATTCTTCCAACAACTCTTCTGACAATAAGTCCTCCTTCCAATGCTCAGCTTGTGCCACAAACTGGAAATTAGAGTTTAATTTAACTATCCCTTCCAATAAAGCATCCCTGAGATTGTCACGCAACGAATCCATCGGGTTTCTTAATCTTCGTAAGGTTAAAAGCAGCTCTACTTGCAAAGCATCTGCTGCTTCATCGAGGTTTAAGCCGTCGGACATTTCCATAAATCCCATCAAGGTGCGAAATATTGACCCCCCATTGCTTACTTTTTCCTCTTTAACTTCCTCAAGGTAACGCAGAATAACCAAGCGAGTTTCTTCGTCAGCGGCTTTATCCCACAATCTTTCAGCTAATAGGTCCAGCCCTTGATCGATATATCCATGCGCTAACGCCCACTCACTCAGGATTTGCACCTTTGGCGCCAAGTACCAAGTCTTGGCACCGCTGCGGAGGAACTTTGCTAAGCTCTCAGCAAGCTGGGATGGTTCCTGTTTTTCTGCATAACGACGGAGATAGGCCAAAGTCTTGTTAGTTAGATAAACCGACCCACCTGCTCTCTCGACATATTGAAAGAGTCCATCAACAAATGAAATCCTCTCGATTTTCTTACGGATTACATCCATGCGCAGCAATTCTGTCTGCACTATGCTCGCCACGGCTTCAATCACCTTTTCACGATTTCGAGGGATCAGGGCAGTATGATAACCCCAACCCAACGGTTTTTTAAAAATTGCCGTTACTGCAAACCAATCAGCGATTCCACCAACTAAAGCTGCTTCCGAGACAAAATATATTAACCTGATTCCAAACACATTAGGACTCATATATTCTAGCACTGCCGCACCTATGAAAAAGAGGAAAACGACGGTTAAAGTGATATTTGCTTTTTTATGATAGTTCATCGTAACACCATCCCGAGCAAGTAGATCAACATTCCAGCCAAACTGCCTACGATCGACCCATTAATCCGAATCATTTGCAGGTCATTACCAGCTTTGTCCTCAATCAGCTCAACTAGCATGTCATCCGTCAGCGGGTCCAGACCTTCACGAACCATTCGCCCGATTATATTATGATGATGACCAATCCGCTTTTGAAGAATATTTTTAACCTCTTCGTCCACTTTCAGCCTAAGGTCAAGATTATGTTCTAATCTCCCAAGGTATTCGTCCCAGTTGCCTCGTAAATCAGCACTTATAGTTTCAAGCATAGCAGGCAACTTTCCCGAGCTTGTCCTCAATAACCCGGCCGTTTGGCCCTTTACTTTTCTGTTTTCCAATACTCTCGTTACGGCAGTAAGGAAAAACCGATCGACCCTTTCTTGAAGTGAAGATTTCGTCTTGAGTTCCACGACAAAGTGAAGCAAGGAATCCTTCAGCCACTGCTCAACTGTACCGTCCTGTAAAGCTGTTTTGACCTTTTCTTGGAGACCGTGCGCCAGAACAGAGGGCGCAGGCAGGAACTTTTCGACCAGTTTCCGAGCAGGATTGTTTTCCCCATATCGTGTCAAGGCAGCCTCCATCATATCCGTTAGTGCATCACTGACTTCAATCTGATCCACAAATTCGTAGCTAGCCTGGCAGATGACCTTCAATAGCTGGTCGACATCTCCGTGTTCCACGGAAAATCTGATAACTTCAGCAAGAGTTTGCGAAAGATTCAAATTATCTATGTTTTGTTGAAACAAGCCCTGAATCTGTCGTTTAAGCCCATCCGGCTCCACATGGTTAACCATATCCTCAGCGAGATCCGTTAGTAAGAGGCCCACAGCAAGCTTAACCTCCTGCTTGCCAAAGACCCGAATGAGTACTCCAGAAAAATCCCAAGCGGATAGTTTGCGCTGAAGCAGGTCTTGCGACAGTAATTCATTCTGTACCATATCTGCCAAGGCAGAAAATATACGGTCTCGGTTCTGGGGAATAATTTCCGTTCGTAGGATTTTGCCTGATCTAATTCCCAAAGGCCGCCGAAAAAGCGCTGTCACTGCAAACCAATCGGCAAGCCCCCCGATCATTCCCGCGCTACATCCACTTGAGATGAGTCCGCCAGCAAAACTCCCATGAAAAGGATAACTTATTAAAAATCCTAGGGTAATCCCCCCCAGGGTGAGATTAGCAACCCGAGTATTATTTATTCTTTTGGCCATAATTTTTCACCTACATCAAAGCATTAATAAGAATCCAAGCTTACACTTTTGAGAGCACTCATAGACACAAACAGCGCCACACGGTTGACAGCTTCGCTCCAAACCCCCGTCGACCCAAGCCAGAGGAAGTTTCTCTGCTTAGAGAGCGCTTTAGTGGAATTGCGTCAATGAGCGCAGGTGATAAGGCGTTAAGAAACGCAACGGGACTTGTCCATGACTCAAACAGGACGTTTGAGGTTAGAGCACCGCCATGGATGGCAAGGTGCCGTGATGGACTGATGCCGCGGTGCCCGAAGACACTGTCTTCGCTCGTATTAGCCTTCTTGCAGGATGGCAAAGAGCGGCGCACATGCAGAAAGCCCAGAGGTTTTGCGTTTTAGCCTTAGCGACAAGCGAATAGCAATGGAACGAGTCGATCACGATAGTCTCCGGTGGAGACTATCGCCGAAGGCGCTGACTCACAACGAACACTTATCGCCGTAGGATGCAGAGACACTTCCTCCCTATTCTAGTCTATTTTTCATTCCTACACCAGTGAAGATTCAATCTTCGGGCTTAGTTTACTTCCGGCAACTAAAACAATCAGCACTAAAAATACTGCCCCCGTGATATATGGTAAGCCCATACCTATTTCAAAAAGGGCTCCGCCAGTAACCGGGCCAAAAACTCTTCCAAGACTGGCAAATGCCTGAAAAAATCCTAGGGAAGCTCCCTGGCCGCGAGAGTTCTGTTTCGTAACGAGACTTGAGCTGGTTGGCGTCATCAAGGAGTTACCCACCATAAAAACAACCGTCGAGATCACTAATAAAACAATGTGCCTGGATAATACAATCGAAATAAGCCCAAGCGAAGAGAGGAATGCGCCTGAGTTCACGAGTCTAGCCTCCCCAAACTTTTTAACCAATGGGCCAATAAGACCTCCCTGTACAATCACAGCGAAGATCCCGAGGATAGCAAACGTGATCCCCATTTCTTCAGGGCCAAAACCTACTTTATCTGCCGAATATAAAGCAAAGGTGCTTTCAAACATTGACATTGAGAAACTGATGACGAAATTGAAGGCGAATAGAGCAAACAAGGGATCCTTCACGACCGCTAAGGTAAGTCTAGGCCTCCTGCGACCGGGAAGATCCGAACGCTTCAGAGATTCTGGCAAAAATCTCCAGGTGAAGGGTAGCAGAAGCAAGGCTAACCCTCCCGCAACGAAGAATGGTAAAGAGAAACTATAAAGACCAAGCCAACCGCCTATAGCAGGACCAAAAACCATTCCCAGCCCCATCGCAGCACCCAGCATACCCATTCCTTTCGAACGATCTGCTCCTTCCGTAATATCGGCTAAGTAGGCCATTGCTGTCGGCAAGGTTGCAGAAGAAACCATGCCCGCTAAAGCGCGGAGTCCAATTAATAAATAAAGGTCGTTGATCATCCCGAACATTAAAAATGTCACACCATATCCACCAAGTCCAATAAGAAGAACTGGCCGACGACCAATGCGATCGGATAGCCTACCCCAAATCGGAGCAAAAATAAACTGCATGATGGAATAGACAGACATAAAAATCCCCAAGGAAAGGGCTCCTCCGCCTAACTTTTCCACAAAGAACGGCAAGATTGGAATAACGATTCCGAATCCAACCATAACCAAAAATTGAATAATGAGCAGGATTGTCATTGGGCGCATGATCTTCTTTCGCATTCCGATTAAGCTCCTATCATTTATATCATTTTCTCTCTGAAATCAGCCTTAACAAGGTATCCGATCGTCCCCTTTTTGGAGTGCTAAATCTTCTAACACAATGTTCATCTGTTCTAAGGACCTATTTAGTTCGCTCACCTGATTAGCATCAAGCTTCTCATAAATGCGTGCGAACTTTGTTTTTCTTTCTTTCTCGAAGGATTTTAATGGCTCAATTCCCTTAGGCGAAAGTTGGATTAAGACCATTCGGCGATCTTCCTCGCTACGGATCCGTGTAATGAGGCCTAATTTATGAAGTCGATCCACAAATCCTGTGACTGCCCCCAACGTAATACCGAACTGTTGGGCAATGTCCGACGGTGTACAGGTTCCACTACGTTCTAGATATTTTAAGAACATCATCTGATGCATGGATAAGTCACTCTCTTCAGGCATCAGAAAGCATTGATATTTCTTCCAAACCATTCTGAATAAATGGTCAGTCTCTTCCATAAGAGCAACTTCTTTTTCCTTGATCACTCGTATCACTCCTTTAATGGTGAGAGTGTTGCGACCTCAACCACAATTATTAATTATAAGTACCCTAAATAGTTTATGTCAATAAGTATCTCTTCTATAATCAGTCATTTAGTGTTTAGTCTTTTGAGTCCTCTCCCCCTCAACCTTAACTCAAAAGACTCAGTCTCGCATTAGGAGTCTGAGTCTTTTATTCCTCACTTCATCATTCCCTTAGGTTACCAATGTATTTATTTTGGGTTGTCCGCTTCGAACGAGCAACCGTTCGGTATCCCTACCAGCGTACTAGATTTAATTCTTAAGAGTAACCTCACTGGAGAATCATTCAATATTATTTTGTCGGATACTCTGAGATGTATACGTAAATTCATATAACAATGGGAATAGTAAACACAGTTATTGATAAAGGAGGATTCCCATGTGTGACAACGCCTCAATCAAAGACCCCTATCGCCAACTTGATGAGTATATCGACACACTCCCCTATAAAAAGGAAAACCTTATCGGAATCCTGCATCAAGCTCAAGAACTCTTCGGATACCTGCCCGACAAGTTGCAATGGCATATCGCTCAAAAGCTTGACATCCCTTCCGCCAAAGTCTATGGGGTCGTAAGTTTCTACTCCTTTTTTACTATGAAGCCCCGGGGGAAACACGTTATTAATGTATGTATGGGCACCGCCTGTTTTGTACGAGGTGCTGAGAAACTACAGGCCGAACTAGAAAAACAGTTGGGGATTAAAACTGGACAAACCACTGAAGACAATCTCTTTTCCTTAGATTCTCTACGCTGTATTGGAGCATGTGGGCTGGCCCCAGTTATGATGATCGATGGAAAAGTCTATGGACGTCTTCATGAACCGGAAGAGATTAGACAGATCCTCGAAAAATATCGCCTGGAAGCGATGCCCGAGGCGTGAGGCGCGATGCACGAGACTTGAAACTTGTACTCGAACTCGAACTTCAAGCTTCGATTAAGTACCATCACTAAAGGAAGTGAAGCCATAAATGAAACTAACAAGTATCAATGAACTAAATGCCTTAAAAACACAAAACCGCGTTCTCCTTGAAAACCGTCGCCTAACACACCCTGTCACGACAAAAGATGCTCTAGGCATGCCCAGAAATGTTTTGGTCTGTGGCGGGCCCGGTTGCCACTCTTCAGGCAGTCCCAAAATCGCTGAGCTCCTTGAAGAGGAACTGAACCGGCGAGGTTTATCCGAACAGGTTAAAGTTTTCCAACCAGGCTGTTTTGGTTTTTGCGAAAAGGGGCCGATGATTGAGATTCACCCTGACAACACAACCTACTGTGAGGTTTCCGCCCCAGACGTGGCTGTCATAGTAGAAGAGCATCTTATTCAGGGAAACCAAGTAGAACGCCTTCTCTTTATGGAGCCGAGTACTAAAAAACGTTTTGCTGCTGACCTCCCCTTTTATCAGGGCCAACTTCGCATTGCTCTCCGTAACGTTGGCTATATTGCCCCTGAAAACATTCTTGAATATATAGCTGCCGACGGCTACCAGGCCTTGGCTAGCGTCCTTCTTAATAAGAATTCTCTCGAAGTCATCGACACGATTAAAAAAAGCGGTCTGAGAGGACGAGGTGGCGGCGGATTTCCTACCGGCTTAAAATGGGAATTAACACGTAAAAGCGAAGCCAAACAACGATATATCATTTGTAATGCCGATGAAGGAGACCCGGGCGCCTTTATGGACCGCTCCATTTTAGAAGGAGACCCCCATAGCGTTTTAGAAGGCATGCTCATTGCAGGCTCTGCGATCGGGGCTAGCCATGGCTTTATCTATGTCCGAGCAGAATACCCAGCAGCCATTCGCCGTTTGCAAATTGCCATAGGGCAAGCTCGGGACTATGGGTTGCTTGGGAAAGGGATTTTAGGCAGTGATTTTTGTTTTGACATTGAGCTTAAATACGGTGCCGGGGCCTTTGTCTGCGGTGAGGAAACTTCTCTGATGCATTCCATCGAAGGGGCTAGAGGAGAACCTTCTGTCAAACCGCCCTTTCCTGCCGAAAAAGGGCTATGGGGGAAACCAACTTGTGTCAATAATGTGGAAACACTTGCCAATGTCCCACCCATTATTCTCAAGGGAGCGGATTGGTTCGCCAGTATCGGGACGGAAAAAAGCAAAGGAACGAAAGTGTTCGCCTTAGCAGGTAAGGTTCAGAATGTTGGACTTGTGGAAGTCCCCATGGGGACAACTCTCCGGCAAATTATCTTTAACATGGGCGGCGGAATCAAACGACATAAGACGTTTAAAGCCGCACAAACCGGAGGCCCTTCTGGCGGTTGTATTCCGTCCAAGTATTTGGATACCCCCATTGATTATGAATCCTTAGCCGCAATTGGCTCGATGATGGGCTCCGGCGGACTCATCGTCATGGATGAAAGTGATTGTATGGTCAATATTGCCAAATTTTTCCTGGAATTTTCTGTGGACGAATCCTGTGGACGCTGTACTGCTTGCAGGGTCGGCACGAAACGTCTTCATGAAATTCTAACGAAAATAACGGAAGGCAAAGGGACGTTAGATGATCTGGATAAACTAGAAAAGCTGGGCAAAATCATTAAGGACACCTCCCTTTGCGGGCTAGGACAAACTGCTCCCAATCCTATTCTGTCCACGATAAAGTATTTCCGTGACGAGTACCTGGCGCATATCCTCGACAAAACCTGTCCAGCGGGCGTTTGTAAAAGCTTATTAAAGTATCACATCACCGAAAATTGCATTGGATGCACCCTTTGCGCCAAGAAATGTCCAGCTAATTGCATCACCGGTACAGCCAAGGAGCGTCACGTTATTGACGAAGAACGTTGCCTAAACTGTGGGGCATGCATGGAGCAATGCCGTGTCACCGGTGCTATTATCCACCATTAAGGTACCCTTCTTATTAGAATGCGTGGGCATAAGTGCAACTAGGCGGCCGCTGGCCATGGATGGCCGAGTGTCCCTGTAGCCATGACTCGAACAGGACGTTCGAGGTTAGAGCGCTGCCAAGACGATAAGCGGACGAGCTTATCGCCACACTGCAACTCATTACGCATACTCCTGCAGTGTGGATTGGCAAAGCGCCGTGATGGCGAGAAGGGACCGCTTTTGCAAGCTGCAAAGAAGGCTAATTCGTGCGAAGACAGTGTCTGCAAGAAGAGTTAATACGTGCAAAGACTGTGTCTGCGAGAAGGGGTAATACGTGCGAAGACAGTGTCTGCGAGAAGGGGTAATACGTGCGAAGACAGTGTCTTCGTGTGTGAGCGCCAGCCAAGTTTGCTTTAAAGGAGGACTCTGTATGGATATACAACTGACCATCAATGATATACCCCTTTCCGTACCTGAAGGAATGTCCATTTTAGATGCAGCCCGCACCGTAAATATCGACATTCCGACCTTATGCTACCTCAACCTTCATGAAATGAACATGAACAATCACATTGCTTCTTGCCGAGTCTGTGTGGTTGAGGTTGAAGGACGGCGTAATTTGGCTCCCGCTTGTTCAACTCCTGTGTTTAGTGGGATGATTGTAAAAACAGATACACCACGTGCTATCCAGGGAAGACGGACAATGGTTGAACTCCTACTATCTGACCATCCTAAATCATGTCTAACCTGTTCAAAAAATCTGGACTGTGACCTTCAAGCCCTCGCTGCAGATTTGGGAGTGCGCAATATTTCCTACGAAGGTGAAGAATCTGAGTATGAGATTGATAAATCGAGTTTAGCTATTATCAGGGATCCGAACAAATGCATTCGCTGCCGCCGCTGTGAAACAATGTGTAACGAGGTTCAAACTGTTGGTGTTTTCTCTGCGGTGGGGCGCGGTTTCGAAACGGTTGTTAAGACGGCTTTTGATTTACCTCAGCATGATACCTCTTGCACCTTCTGTGGACAATGTGTCGCAGTATGCCCCACTGGAGCTTTGATGGAGCTGGATCAAGTCGACAAGGTTTGGAAAGCCCTTAGCGATCCCACACGTTTCGTCGTGGTGCAAACAGCTCCGGCCGTACGGGTCGCTCTGGGAGAAGGATTTGGTTTAGAACCGGGAACAATTGTTACCGGCAAAATGGTTGCCGCTTTGCGGCGACTCGGTTTCGACCGTGTATTCGATACAGATTTTGCAGCGGATGTGACAATAATGGAAGAGGCCTCAGAGCTGGTTCATCGCCTAAAACACGGTGGACGGTTA
Source organism: Desulfosporosinus sp. OT (assembly GCF_000224515.1). GTDB lineage: Bacteria > Bacillota > Desulfitobacteriia > Desulfitobacteriales > Desulfitobacteriaceae > Desulfosporosinus. The sequence continues at coordinate 64,174 of NZ_AGAF01000104.1, forward strand.
CCGATCCTGACCAGTTGCTGTCCAGCCTGGGTCAAATTCTTTGAGCATCAATTTCCGGACCTGTTGGACATCCCTTCAACCTGCAAATCTCCCCACCAAATGCTCGGAGTCTTGACCAAAAGCTATTATGCAAAAACCTATGGGATAGATCCTCAGAAAATCACCGTTGTTTCAATTATGCCTTGCATAGCCAAAAAATACGAAGCTGCCCGCCCGGAGCTGGGGCAAGACTCGGTCACTCCGGATGTGGACATTGTCATCACCACCCGGGAACTGGCTCGCATGATTAGAGAAGCTGGTATTCATTTTACTAACCTCAAAGATGAAGAGTTTGATCACCCCTTAGGTGAATCAACCGGTGCTGCTGTAATTTTCGGGACAACAGGTGGTGTCCTCGAAGCAGCCCTGCGCACTGCTTATGAGGTGCTAACCGGCGAAACTCTGGAAAAAGTGGAGTTTGAAGCTCTCCGAGGAATGGATGGAATTAAGGAAGCGGTTATTCCAATCGCTGGGCGCGATTTTCGGGTTGCGGTAACGCATGGCCTGGGACATGCCCGATATATTCTGGAAAAAATCCAGACTGGGGAAGCTCATTACGACGCGATTGAGATTATGGCCTGCCCTGGGGGATGCATCGGAGGTGGTGGACAACCTTATCACCATGGAAATGTTGAAATTCTTAAAGCCCGTGCCAATGCCATTTATCAAGAAGACCGCTCCAAGCCCTTGCGTAAGTCGCATGAAAACCCAGCGGTCCTCGCTCTGTATAAGGATTTCATTGGCGAACCTTACGGAGAAAAGGCGCATGAATTATTACATACCAGCTATACTCAGCGTAAGAAAATATAAGGTTAGGTTCATAAACAAAACACTACCCGTTTTGGGGTAGTGTTTTGTTATCTAATTTTTCTTTTTATGCCTGAAACTTCTTCTTCAAGAGTTTTTTGATTTGCTTCTATTCCTCTAACATCAGCCGATAAATTTTTTAAGATACTAGATATAAGTCAATCTTATTATTTACATTTTTACATGTGTAATTATTTCTTCATAATCTCGTTCATTGAGTTCCATATGGGATTTTTGGACTTTTGCAATTGTTTTAATATCCGATCTAATAGATTCAATCTCAAGAGTATTTCAACACTTTGCTATCAAATTACTGTTACTATTTTTCTACTTAAGGTTATGATAAAGTCTAAGTGAGATAAAGAAACTTGGCTAACTCTAGCCTTAGTTGGGAGGCATCATGCAAGAATTTTCAAGAACTGAACTCCTTGTCGGTAATCAGGGTTTAGAAAAGCTCCGTAAGAGCACAGTCATTATTTTCGGTGTTGGAGGGGTAGGCTCATTCACCGTGGAAGCACTAGCACGTGCCGCTGTAGGTCATTTAATCTTGGTTGACTATGATGAAATTTGTATAACAAATATCAACCGCCAATTACATGCCCTCCACTCAACCATTGGTGAAGCCAAAATCGAGGTTATGAAACGTCGGATTTTGGAAATCAATCCGAAGGCTAAAGTTGAAACTGTTAAAGAGTTCTATTCCGCCGCTAATGCAGAACTCTTGCTTGGCCGGAAACTAGACTATGTCGTCGATGCCATCGATACCGTTTCCAGTAAAGTCAATTTAGCGAAAGAATGTTTACTGCGCAATATTCCTTTGATCTCGAGCATGGGAGCTGGAAACCGCATGACTGCAGAAAACTATAAGGTCACAGACATCTCCAAGACTAGCGGAGATCCGCTCGCTAAAGTAATGCGCAAGCTGCTGCGCAAAGAAGGAATCACTAAAGGAATTAAGGTAGTATCAACCCCAGATCTTCCACTCACTCCACTCTCCATGGAAAAGGATCAACCCAATTTAGACTGTCCAAGCAGTGATGTCCTCAGTGCAAAAAAACACCAAGTCCCTGGAAGTATCTCCTTTGTACCGTCTGTTGTCGGACTCCTTATAGCTGGAGAAGTGGTACGGGATCTGTTAGGATGCTGTGAATAGGATGCTAAATCTGAACAGATTAAATTGATTATTCATTAATTGATTTTTTAATTGGTTGCTTTTTCGTCATTGTTCTGAACACTAACAGCAAGATGCCAATATCAATAAAACTGTCTCCGACACTGAACATTTGTTTATCCATTCCCAGAATATCTATGTAAAACCGATCTGCTAAGTAGCCTAGGTGTGTCGTCGAAGTCATCAATCCATGCGTACCCTGCCCCGCTAGCAACGCTTTGCGGCTAGTCTCCGTAAGAAATGAGGGGTCAACTGGCATTACTCCTCCGTTCGAGGCAATAACGAGGGTATTAAATAAAATTCCCAAGGTAAGCCAACGCATTCCAGGCAGTGAGCCATTGCGCAAAGTAAAAATTAATAATAAAAAATAAGACCCTGTATCGAGCACCGGACTAAGCCAACTCGGACCCAACCCCATTTCTCGGACAGCCGCCCAATAAACGCAACTCTGTATCAATAAAGCCAAAGGAATCAGCCAAAATTCTCGCAGGACAAGCTCACTTAAGCGAATTAATTTCCCACCCCATATAAGGCTTATGAAAAAAGCAAGGATCAACGTTTCTATGAGCATATTTCACCTCTTAAATCACTAATTAAGCGATTTGTACTCGGTTAGCACTGACTGATTGGGCTAGTTCATCCGTAACCACTTTACAGAAAATTTCTACCAATTCCGGATCCAATTGTGTCCCCGAAACTCTTTTAAGCTCTTCAAGGGCCTCCTCATGTGTTCTGCCTTTGCGGTAACTTCGATCCGAAGTGATCGCATCATACGTATCTGCTACAGCAATGATCCGGGATTCCAGTGGGATTTCACTTCCTTGAATTCCATCTGGATATCCTTTCCCATCATAACGTTCGTGATGATAGCGAACTACATTACCAATATCATACAAAAATTTAATGCCTTTAATAATCGTTTGCCCAATAATTGGATGACTACGGATGGCTTCCCACTCTGAATCCATTAATTTACCCTCTTTATTCAGAATTATTTCGCTTACTCCGATCTTTCCTACGTCATGCAATACTGCAGCATATTTCAAGGACTGAATCTTGTCTTCACTCATTTTAATTGCTTCTGCCATAGCGACTACCAACTTTCCTACTCTCTCTGAATGCCCACTAGTGTACGTATCTTTAGCCTCAAGGGCCTGAACTAATGCTTCAACCGTACTTAGGTAATTTTCTCGCATGTCTACATAAAGTTGGAAAGCATGGCGAAACGCTAAAAATGGGATGAAAAGTAAAAAAAGTCCTAGTGCGCCCCAATTATTGTAGAGCAAAGCTAATAAAAACCCAAGTGGGACAAGTGCTATGGTGTTAGGAACGGACCATCGAAAATTACTTAGCCATATTGACCAAGGTGATTTGTGGAGTATTAACCCCAATGCTGTTGAGACTAAGATTGTATTTATTGCCATAAACACAGAAGCCACAATTAGATATGAAATGATCGATCGTAGATCAAATTGGACAGAGGAAAGCTTGAAGAAATTGATAACCTGAGACGCACCAGCCAACGACAAGACATATTGGGATGCATTAAATATTCGCTTATAAAAAGGTTCCTCTGAGGCCACCTTGCCAAAAATAAAAAGGCCCGACAAGGCCATTACAGCCAGCGTCACACCCATCGGAAACAAAATTAACGCCGAGAGGAAAATCGGATAACTAACCGTCACATACCCTCCTTTCGGTAAAGCAACTGGCAAGGATTCACTGGCAATCCCTATTATCCCAAATATTAAAACCTGAATTAGCAATGTTCTATTCCAATCAGTATGAAGGATATTCCAACCTAAAAGTAGCAGGGCAGAGGAAGTTAATAGTATTAAAAAAAATTTAAATCTTGTTGGTAAACTTTCCATTTGCCACCTCTATTTTTATTGGCCGACTACTCTAGAATTAGAGTCTGTGCATTGCGCCACCGGCAAGAACGAGAGTAACGAGAACACTAATTGCCTTGAATAATTTGCTCATGCGATAAACCTCCTCGATATTTTTTATCAAAGGGACAGTTCAACCGCTTCGCTCATATTCCGCTGCGCTGTTTTTTCCGCTTCGCTATGTAGGGAAATAAAACAAGCTTACCTCAGAATCTAATTGTTAGGTAGGTCGGCCAAAATTAGCAAATTAATCGTGCCGGAGAAAGCGCAGTTTTCGATTAACGGCATCAAGAGTTGCCTTTACGACCGCTTCTCGATCATCGTTTTTAACCAAAGCACATCCTACGAGGGATTGTTCACCCACGGAGGCGATCAAAGTTATGGAAACTAAAGCAATCTGCTGCTTGGCTAACTGTGTAATTCCAACATCCTCAGTAACGAAAACAAAATTATCTAAGGTAAGAGGCGCAAGAGCTTTAAGTGTAGCCTCAACAAACAATCGTAGCTTATTGTGAGACGAGGACGGTCCTTGGGCGAGTCCTTCAATAAGCTTATCACCTGTTAACAATTCTACCTTAATTTCTGCCATTCCGTTAACAGTCCTGAGTGTCACTCCGACCAATTTAGGACGGGTTGACTCCACGATAGCGAAACTTCCTTCTTCTTCCTCATCTACTTGCGCTACACTGATTTTCTTATGGTCGATTTGTAAATCGAATTGAGCCACCAAAATTGACTCGACATCTCTGACGATCTGCTTAGGCCCTCGTCCTGATCCGGCCAGAATATGAACTTCTTCGATTTCTCCCTGGCTATTGACGTTAACCCGAGCAGCTATAACTGATTTTATTTGCTTTATGGCCTGCTCCCATTCTTGAATTGGATAAGGCATCTCTGACATGAAAACACTCCTCAGAAAATCGAAATGATTCTAATTCTATAATGTTCTATGATCTAGGTGTTTTCGACGTCTTAATTCAGTATTCCTTCCTAATTTCTTTAAATATTCCAAAGCCTTTATCTATTTCTCTAAATTCATACATAAATTGCACGTGAACCTTACCTTTTCAAGATACACAGAGAGTTATACGAAACTGATTAATTTTTTTAATCGTTTTTAAAAAAAGATGTTATTTAAAAAAAGATGTTATTTAGAATAATAATGTTGATTCAGTACAACTTTATAGACAAATAAATTAGTGGATAGTTCAAATTAAAATTTTCACAAACTTCTTTTGGCTCCCTAAAACAAAACTTATGTTGGATAAACCGTGTATCTATAAAAAAAAGCCTCTTGTTCTTCTGTGTTTATTAAATTAAGAGAAGGTGAATTATTCATATTCTTCTCCTCCCATCTTGAGTAGGGAGATCTTATAAATCGTGCACGAAAAAACCTTAAAGAGGTCAGACGACTGAACGTTCTGACCTTCTATATCCGATATATTCTTGTTCATTCTCACCTTTTATAGACACTCTGTCCACAAAAATCACCCAAAGAATAATTTAAAGGAAACATTTATTTCTTAAAGCCGAGCTACAACGTTCTGCAACTCTTGCCCTACTCGCTGTACTCCTTCAACTATTTGAGTAATATGTTGAGTTGCATTCGCTTGTTCTTGGGTGATCTCACTGCTTTGCAGGACACCTCTCGTTATTTGTTCGATTGTAGCATTAAATTTATTTAAGATGTCTTTAATCTCATTGGCTGAACGTTTACTATCTTCGGCAAGTTTCCGTACTTCCCCAGCTACAACGGAAAAACCCCGTCCATGTTCACCTGCCCGTGCCGCCTCAATAGCCGCGTTCAACCCCAAGAGGTTCGTTTGATTCGCAATCTTACTAATAAAATCCAAAACGTCTGTTGTTACTTTAACTTGTTGTAAACCCGCCCGAGCCTCGTCAGCTAGTGTTTGGCTTATGGCAGCTACCTGCTGGGAAGAGGCTGTTAATTGTTCAATAGTGCTTGCTGCATGCTCAATTGATACACTTAGATTGTCGACCTGACCACGAATAACTTCTTTTAATTCTTCATCACGCAACATATTGACGACGAGCCTAGCTGCGATGCGAGCTACTGGTTCCGTTACCCCTAAAGGTCCAGCAATTCCAAAACTTCCGATTTTTTCGCCTTCAAATGAAATGACAAGATGGGTGCCCTCCTTAAGGCCACCGTTTGATGCTGCAGCATCCTCCGCAGTGATTAGTACTGTGTCAAGATTCGTTGTTAAAACCTTCTTGCTCATTTCATGCTGTAAGCCTATTCTGGTCTTTGCTGAATCGGCAATAATTATACCTGATTGATCACAGACAATTACTGGTGATCCACTTTCCTGTGATATAAGATCTGCGATCTGATTGGCCACACCCACATTGAGTTTGATAAATATCCCTACCTTCTGCCTTATCATAATGTAAGATTTTTTTACCTTCAATATCTGTTCCAAGAACGGAAATCCCGTTACCTAAGAAATTAATTATATCAAGGCTGAGAAGCTAGGGCAAACTCACCATTTATGGGGGCATACGTACCAGCTAAATCTCTTTTACCTAACCTAAAAATCAAAAACAGTCCTCTCAGACTGTCGTTATTATAAATCCAGAAGCTTGGGTACCGTTGTAAACGGCGCCCAAGCTTTGAATTACGGATGAATTCGAGGTATTTCTCGTCATCGTTTCCTTAGGTGAGATACCTGTCACTTTTGTCCACTCACAGCGTCTTTCATACTTCTAACATATTCATAAATATAAGAACCAGCGTTTTCGCCATGCTTCTCGATAATCTTGACGATTGCGCTTCCAACAATCACGCCATCCGCAACTTTTGCGATCTCTCCGGCCTGTTTAGGTGTGTTGATCCCGAAGCCGACTGCGGTGGGAATAGAACTTGATCCCCTGACAACCTCCAATATCGCCTGCAGGTCGGTTTTAATCTCACTTCTCATCCCAGTAACGCCCATAGAGGAGACCACGTAGATAAAGCCGGTTGCCTCCTGCGCAATTTGTTTAATGCGCTGTTCTGAGGTGGGAGCAATCAGGGAAACGACATCGACTCCAAAGTCTGCGGCCACTTCAACCAGTTCACCCTTTTCCTCATAGGGCAAATCAGGGATGATGATGCCATCCACACCCAAATTAGCACAGCGGTCAAAAAAGCGGGTGTACCCGTAATTAAAGACAGGATTTAAATAGGTCAGAAAAACCAATGGTATTTCGGTCTTTTTCCGCACTGAGGCCACCATGTCAAAAATCTTGTCAACGGTTGCTCCAGCAGAAAGTGCACGGATATTCGCATCTTGAATGACCAGTCCCTCGGCAGTGGGATCGGAAAACGGAATCCCGATTTCCACCAAATCAGCGCCGCCCCGGATCATTTCCATGATAAACTCTTCGCTCTTTTCCATCGAAGGATCTCCACCTGTGACGAATCCAATAAAAGCTTTCCCGTTTTTAAAGGCCTGTGCAATTTTACTCATCGATATCTACCCCCTTGTAGCGCGCTATGGCGGCAACATCCTTATCGCCACGTCCTGACAGACAGATGATAATGATTTGGTCCTTGCTCATAGTCCCGGCAATTTTCTGCACATGGGCGACGGCATGGGCACTTTCGATGGCGCAGATAATGCCCTCTGTACGCGCCAAATATTCAAAGGCTGCTACTGACTCGTCATCGCTTACAGGCACGTACTCTGCTCTGCCTGTATCGTGCAAGTTGGCATGTTCCGGCCCTATCCCCGGATAGTCAAGGCCTGCGGAGATTGAATATACAGGTGCAATTTGTCCATATTCGTCCTGACAGAAATAAGACTTCATGCCATGGAATACGCCTGGTTTTCCCTTAGCAATAGTTGCGGCATGTTTCTCGGTATCAACACCGTGTCCTGCTGCCTCGCAGCCAATTAACTTGACATTTTCATCACCGATAAAGTTATAAAACATTCCCATCGCGTTGCTGCCACCCCCTACACAGGCAACAACAGCATCAGGGAGTTTGCCCTCAAGTTTCAGGATCTGCTCTCTTGCCTCTTGGCTAATCACGCTCTGAAAATCGCGAACCATCATCGGAAATGGATGGGGACCCATGACTGAACCTAAAACATAATGGGTGTCATGAACACGGGCTGTCCATTCCCGAAACGTTTCGTTAACGGCATCCTTCAGTGTCATGGTGCCGCTCGTGACCGTATTAACTTTGGAGCCTAAAAGCTGCATGCGATAGACGTTTAAGGCCTGTCGATCAGTATCTTCCTTGCCCATAAAAATCTCACATTCTAAACCGAGAAGCGCCGCCGCCGTAGCAGTCGCAACGCCGTGCTGACCGGCACCTGTTTCAGCAATTACGCGTGTTTTGCCCATTTTCTTGGCCATTAGAACCTGTCCCAATACGTTATTAATTTTGTGTGAACCAGTATGGTTGAGGTCCTCCCGCTTTAAATAGATTTTAGCGCCCCCTAAATCCTTGGTCATTTTCTCCGCATAGTAGAGCAGAGATGGTCTGCCCGCGTATTCACTCAACAATTTATTCAGCTCGGCGTTGAACTCTGGGTCGTTCTTAAAGTGCTCATAGCTTTTTTCCAGGTTGATGATTACATTCATCAGGATCTCTGGAATGTATTGCCCCCCGTGAATGCCGTATCTGCCTTTAGCCATTTTTCATTCTCCTGACTATTTTTAAAATTTTTTTCGGTCTTTTAAACCATCTGTTTCTACCCCGCTGCTTAAATCGACAGCATAAGGACTTGTGGCTGCGATTGCCTGTTCAATATTGTCACTATTTAATCCCCCAGCCAGAAAAAAAGGTTTCTCCACTTTGCTCACTAGACTCCAATCAAAACTCTTACCCGTTCCGCCAGCCCCGTTGTCCAACAACAGAAAGTCAGCAACGGAATGCTGGGCGTTCTCTATATCCACGTGGGATAAAACGCGGACCGCCTTGATAATCGGTTTGTTGGTCAGTGATCTTAATTCTTGGATATAGTTTTCATTTTCATCCCCGTGAAGTTGGGCTATTTCGATCGTGTTATCATTTAAAAGCTTGGCCACATTTGCTATCGGCTCATTGACAAAAACACCCACCGGCTTGATTTCTGATCTGAGCTTAGGACGCACAGTTTCGGCCCACTTCATACTCACCTGACGCCGACTTTTGGCAAAAACGAATCCCATAAAGTCAGGCATAGCCTCGTTTACGTAGTCAATGTCAATGTCCCTGAAAAGTCCGCAAATCTTTATTTTCATGAAACACGTTCCCCTCGCAGGATGGCAAGCTGTTCTTTTTTATGATCGCTGCGCATTAAACTTTCCCCAATCAGCACTGCATCGGTCTTGTTTACTCTCAGTCTTGCCACATCCTCTGGGGATTTGATACCGCTTTCCGAAACGAATAGAATGTCCTCCGGCACTAAACCTCGCAGCCTTATGCTGGTAGTGATGTCAACCTCAAAGGTCTTCAGGTTGCGATTATTGACCCCGATCACTCTGGCTCCTGCAGTAAGAGCTGATCTGACCTCCTCCTCTGTATGCGCTTCCACAAGAGCGGACAAACCCAAGCTATGAGCGATATCCAGATATTTCTTTAGGATATCAGTGTTCAACAAGGCACAGATCAGCAAGATCGCTGAGGCGCCAATGATCTTCGCTTCATAAATTTGATAGCTGTCTACGATAAAATCCTTCCGCAGAAGGGGGAGGCTCACTTCCTGACTGATCTCTGTAACGTAACGGTCTTGACCATGAAACCAATAAGGCTCAGTGAGAACTGAAATAGCTGCGGCTCCCGCTGCCTCATATTCTTTGGCAATCTGCAGATAGGGGAAATCCTGAGCAATGATTCCCTGTGAGGGTGAAGCCTTTTTTAGCTCGCAGATAAAGGATAGGCCCTCCGCTCTGAGAGCTTTTTCAAAAGGAAAGCCAGTATTGGGGTTTAATGCTTTGGCCTCTGAAATGACCTGCTCTGTCGGTTTTCGTTGTTTTAGTTCAGCAACCCGCTCAATGGTTCGGGTTGCTATTTTTTCCAAGATCATATTATTACCTCGTTAGAAAGTCTCACGAATTCTTCAAGTTTTTTCAGAGCAGCACCACTGTTGATAAGCTCCTTGGCGAGAGGAATTGCACTCTTAATGGTTTCTGCTTTGCCAGCTAAATACAAACACAAAGCGGAATTGAGAACAACAATATCACGCATGGCACCCTGCTCGGAGCCGTTTAAAATACTGCGCGTAATTTTGGCGTTCTCCTCAGCGTCGCCTCCGACGAGCTCAGCCAGGGTACAATAGGTTAGACCCAACTCCTCTGGGTCGAGATAATAGCTGCTTAAAACGCCTTCTTCTATTTCGCAGACCTTCGTCTTGGTCGTGAGAGTTGCCTCATCCAAACCGTCGCAGCCATGGACCACCATACCCCGCTGGACACCGAGATTGGAGAGCACCTTGGCCAAAGGCTCCACAAGGTTTTCATCATAAACGCCCATCAACTGCAGATTTGCCCCGGCGGGGTTGGCAAGGGGGCCCAAGATATTAAATATTGTCCGGACGCCCATTTCCCGCCGCACGGGGGCACAGTGTTTCATCGAGCTGTGATAGGTTTGGGCAAACATAAAACAAAGGTTGATTTCATCTAATATTTTCTGGCTATGCTCAGCGGTAATAGCAATATTAATACCCAACTTTTCTAAAACATCCGCCGCGCCGCTTTTACTGGATACACTCCGGTTGCCATGCTTTGCTACAGGAACTCCACCGGCCGCGACGACAAAAGCAGTCGTTGTCGAGATGTTAAAGGTTCCTACCTCGTCGCCACCGGTGCCCACGATATCCATGACATTGTAGACAGGATTAAGGTGGATGGCCTTTTCACGCATTGCTAAAGCGCTGCCAGTGATTTCATCAATGCTCTCACCTTTCATCCGCAGTGCCGCGAGAAAAGCACCCATTTGGGCCTGCGTCGCAGTTCCATCCATCATTTCTCCCATGACCGCCTTGGAAGTATCAAAATCCAAGTCTTCCCCTTTAATGATCTTGTGGATCGCTTCAACTATCATGCTCGATTCCCCCCCAAGAAATTTGCTAAGATGGTTCTACCTTGCGGTGTTAGGATCGACTCCGGATGAAATTGAACTCCATAAACTTCATAATCTCGGTGCTTAACTGCCATGATCTCTCCGTCGTCTGTGCGGGCGATAACCTTGAGTTCATTAGGCATGGTATCTTCGATGGCAGCCAGCGAATGATACCGTGCACCTGCGATTGTTTCAGGCAATCCGGCAAAAAGCGGGCAGTCCGTATCAATTTTTATTTTGGACTGCTTCCCATGCATTAGCTCCCGGGCATAGGACACTGTGGCTCCAAATGCCTCACAAATGGACTGATGACCGAGACAGACCCCTAACACTGGGACATTACCTGCGAAATGTCTTGAAGTCTCGACACAAACTCCGGCATCGACTGGTCTTCCAGGGCCAGGGGAAAGGATAATCGCCTCAGGAGCTAAGGCCTCAATTTCTGATATACTCAGCTCATCGTTGCGGATGACCTTAATATCAGGATTGATCGAGCCAATAAGTTGATACAGGTTATAGGAAAAACTATCGTAATTATCGATTAAAAGAATCATCAGTCGAGGACCTCCTCAGACAGTTTCAAGGCGTTCATAACTGCTTGGGCTTTGTTAATACATTCCTGATACTCGTTCTCCGGCACACTGTCCGCAACGATGCCAGCACCGGAGCGGACGAAAACCTTACCGTTTTTCTTAAAGGCGATGCGGATGGCGATGCAAGTATCAAGATTACCAGTAAAATCAATATACCCGATTGCGCCACCGTAAATGCCTCGCTTGTTGTTTTCAAGTTCGTTGATAATCTCACAGGCTCGGATTTTGGGGGCACCGGAGAGAGTTCCCGCAGGCAACACGGCATCTACGGCATCCAAGGCGTTTTTATCGTCCCGTATCTCTCCCTGAACCGTGGATCCAATGTGCATAACATGCGAGAAACGCTCGATTGATAGATATTTCTCTACCGTTACCGTTCCGAATTTGCTGATTCTACCTAGGTCGTTTCTACCTAGATCCACCAGCATATTGTGTTCCGCTAATTCTTTAGGGTCGGAGAGCAAATCCTTTTCGTTCTGTTGATCCTCCTCTTCTGTCTTCCCTCTTGGTTTTGTGCCTGCAAGTGGGAACGTGTTAAGGTTGCCACTTTGAAGTTTTACTAGGGTTTCAGGAGAAGCACCAGCAATTTCAACATCCGTCCCGGAGATATAGAACATATAGGGCGACGGGTTTGAGGTTCTCAAAACACGGTAGGCATTGAGCAGGCTACCTGTAAAATCCGCTTCAAAACGGTTGGACAGAACAACCTGGAATATATCTCCTTCGCGAATATAATGCTTCGCCTTATCAACCATAGCGCAATACTCCTGCTCCTTAAACAAAGGACGGAATTCAGAGGTGATTTTAGCAGGTTGTGTCTCTTGAAAAGCACCGTGTTTAATCAGCTTTACCATGCTTTCAATTTCCATGACGGCCTTGTTATAACCTGAATCCAGTTCTTCAGTTTTGACATTGGCAATAATAATAATTTTTTGTTTCAGATGATCAAAGGCAATCACCTTGTCAAAGAGCATCAGGTCTACGTCTTTAAAACCTTCTTGGTCTTCAGCGTCCAGTTTTAGCGACGGCTCATTGTATTTGATGTAATCGTATGAGAAATAGCCTACTAGACCGCCGGTGAAAGGCGGCAGGTAATCGAACCGGGGACTTTTGTTCTCGTCGAGAATCTGTTGGATATACTCCCGCGGATGTTTTGTATTAACCGTAGTTTTTATACCCGAATTGATGGTGATCACTCCGTTAGTGCTCGTTAGCTCCAATTTCGGGTCAAAACCCAGAAATGTGTAGCGTCCCCACTTTTCAGCACTCTCCAGACTTTCCAACAGAAAACAATGACGGCTGACGTTTTTGAGGATTTTCAGCACCTCAATCGGGGTCCTGACATCTGAATAAATCTCCCGACTGACTGGGATCATCTTATAATTCAGCGCAATTTCTTTAGCTTCATGTAAGCTTGGTCTGTACATATATACCTCCTTGGATAAAGTAAACTTGGTTAGCGCCCACACACACACGAAGACACTGTCTTCGCACGTATTAACCCCTTCTTGCAGACACTGTCTTCGCACGAATTAGAATTCTTGTTAGCGCTGGCCGTGCCTCGAACAGGACGTTCGAGGTTAGAGAGCGCCGAGGGTGGCGAAGCGCCGAGATGGGCGAGAATGGAACCTTGGCGAAGGCGATCGCCTATCCTAGTTGCACTTGTTACTTTCTGACTGCACGCAAAAAACCCGCCCAAGACTTAATAGTCAAGGACGGGTTAATAAATCAAAACCCGCGGTGCCACCTTGCTTTGCGGAAAATCCGCACGCTTATCAGAATACTAACATATTCCTGGCAACTGACGTATGCCCTCACGTCGCAAGATACTCAGCTAAAGCCTTTCACCGCGCCCTCCGTGGTCCATTTAACAACCTGCGTCCTACCGGTTCACAGCAACTCCGGCTCTCTGAAAGTGCACGATTTGTTTTTATCTCCACATCAATGGTTTTAGGTAGATATTTAATTACTGTCTATAATACGCACATTCATTTTATTTGTCAACTCTTTAATAAGTTATTTTTTCCCAAATATACTTAATCTCATTTTTTGCTTAAACTCCAGGGGTGATAAAACTCCACTCTACTGGCTTTCACCCTAAGATATTGTGAAAATCTATCCTGAAAATGGCTTTTTCGTTCTTTTGATGGCACCTTGAAGCTAAGAATTACAATTTTCGTAGTTTTTTTATAACCGTGAAGGTAATTCGATAATATACGACGAATAATAAATCTATTATAAAACACAATCAAATTAAGGAAGGTGTAATTGTAACAATGAAAAAAAGTCTTTCAAAATGGTTTACTGGAATGATGATCGGAACTCTGCTGCTGACTACTGCGGGATGTGGAGGGGGGGCTGCTCCCGCTGCAAATTCTAATTCACAAGGTGAATCTGCTAAACTCGGTGTTGTCGCCTATATGAGTGGCGGTGGAGCTGCCTATGGTCAGTCACAGAAGGAAGGCCTGGATCTCGCTAAGGATGAGATCAATGCTCAAGGCAAGATTAAAATTGACCTCGTATACGAGGATTCTCGGGGAAACAATACCGATGCCATTAATGCCGTTAACAAATTAATCAACAAAGATAATGTCGTAGGACTTATTGGACCGACCCTCAGCGGAGAAATGTTTGCGGCCGGCCCGATTGCCAACCAATCAGGCGTACCAATCATGGGAACTTCAACCACAGCTGAAGGGGTAACGGATATTGGGGAGTTTGTCTTCAGGAATGCTTTGCCAGAATCTTCAGCAGTCCCCCAAGCCGTTAAGAAGGCCGTTGAGAAATATAACTTGAAAAAGGTAGCGGTCATGTATTCAAGTAATAATGACTGGGCCGTATCCGGCTACAAGACGATGGAGAAAGCCCTCCAGGATAATGGGGTGGAGATCATCGCTACCGAGACGTTTGCTGATAAAGATACGGACTTTTCCGCTCAGTTGACTAAAATTGCTTCGTTAAAGCCTGATGCTGTAATGGTATCGAGCCTCTATCAGGAAGCGGCTCTCGTTTTAAAGAAAGCCAGAGAGATTGGGATAACCGTTCCCTTTGTCGGAACGAATGGCTTTAACTCTCCAGAGCTAATCAAGATCGCCGGACAAGCAGCGGAAGGCGCGATTGTGGCTAGCCCTTGGTATCCTGGCAAAGAAAATGAAAAGATTAAAAAGTTTGTTGCTGACTACAAAGCTAAATATAATAAAACGCCCGATCAGTTTGCCGCCCAATCTTATGATGCGCTTCACATTTACGCTGCTGCTTTGGAAAAATCCGGATCAACCACAGATCGCCAAAAGCTCCGCGACAGCCTGGCGACCATTAAAGATTTCGAAGGTGTGACTGGAAAATTTGCTTTTGACGATAAACGGAACCCTTTAATGGATGCTACAGTTTTGATCGTTAAGGACGGTCAGTTTACGGAGTTAAAATAAACTTTAGGAGTGAAGGTCTTGTTCTGGCAACAATTGGTCAATGGCTTGACATTGGGAAGCACTTATTCACTAGTTGCTTTGGGATATACCCTCATTATGGGGGTCCTAAACATCATCAACATGGCTCACGGAGAGATATTTATGTTCGGTGCTTTCGTCGGATTGCTTCTGGTGACTTATCTGAAGGTAAATATCTTTGTGGCTATGGCTGGCGCCATGGTGGCCTGTGCGTTGCTAGGTATTCTGATGGAAATGTTGGCCCTGCGTCCTCTACGACGCCGGGCCGTTTCCGATCTGGCTCCTTTAATTAGCACGATCGGAGTATCAATTTTTCTTGAAAATCTAGCATTAAAGATCTTTGGGCCGCAATCACAAACGTTTCCTTCGGGAGCATTATCAGGGGTTCAGATCCAACTAGGATCGATTCAAATTTCGCTTGTCCAGATTATAATTCTCGGTATATCCTTTGGCTTGATGTTTGTTCTTCGATTTTGGCTGTCTAAAACCCGTGTTGGCAAAGCCATCCGAACAACTGCTGAAAGCATCGATACGGCCAACCTGCTCGGTATTAACACCAACAAAATTATCTTACTAACCGTCGCACTCGCTTCAGGATTAGGAGGAATTGCTGGCGTTCTGGTCGGACTCTCTATTAATGCCGTTGAGCCCACGATGGGATTAAGCATGGGCTTGAAAGGGCTCGCTGTTCTGATCTTTGGCGGAATGGGAAATATCACCGGAGCAATGGTCGGAGGCCTGATTTTAGGGATCGCAGAAGTATTCACGGTTGCTTATGGCGCCTCTTCCTATAGAGATGCTGTAGCCTTTGGTATGATTATTCTAATTTTGTTTATTCGTCCTCAAGGACTTTTCGGGTCTTCGACTCGGAAAGGAGGACGTTTTTAAGTGGACGTTATCTTGAACCAATATTATTTGCAAATTGCCATATTTGTTTTGTTGAATGCCATCCTTGGGGTAAGCATTTATCTGACGCTAGCTACCGGGCAGTTATCTCTGGGAAATGCCGGCTTTATGAGCATTGGAGCCTATACTTGTGCAATCCTGACCGTAAAAGCAGGCTTACCCATCTATCTGGGCATCCCAATCGGGGGTATTGCTGCAAGTTTTATTTCCATAATCATTGGATTCCCTGCCTTAAGACTTACAGGGATCTACTTGGCGATTGCCACCCTCGGCTTTGGAGAAGTTGTACGAGTTATCGTTTTAAACCTGAAGGTTACCAATGGTGCATTAGGGATATCCGGAATTCCAACCCTTGGGGCTAAGATTGGCAAAGCCCTGTCTGCCTTAGGTTTCCCCCATGGGGTTGGTGGCTTAACTGCTCAGCAGACGAGTAACTTGATGGTCTTAGTTGTCCTGCTCCTCTGCCTCTCTTTTCTGATCTTTTTTTGTACGAGACTTAACCGCTCCAGAGTTGGGCGGGCCTTTGCAGCCATTAAAGCCGATGAGTCGGCGGCCGAAGCTATGGGTATCAATACGACCTATTATAAACTGTTGGCCTTTGCTCTAGGGGCTTTAATTGCTGGGATTGCCGGCGGTCTATCGGCTCATTTAACTTTTTTTATCGGGCCGAAAGATTTTGCCTACAACCGTACCGTTGAAATTCTTACTTTTGCTGTTTTAGGTGGCAGCGATTTAATTATCGGTCCCATCGTCGGAGCATTACTGCTAACCTTGCTGCCTGAACTGTTGCGCTCAGCTTCTGAATACCGTCTGATGATTTATGGAGCGCTAATGGTTGCTATGATGGCCTTTCGGCCTCAGGGGCTGATTAGTGAGGAGACGGTTCGTTTCTGGAAACGCAAGCTTGGAAGGGGGATGAAACAATGACGTTAGTCCTTGATCAAGTGAGTAAAAGCTTTGGCGGTTTGGCAGCGTTAGGTAATGTGAGTTTTACGGTGAATGGCGGGGAAATCGTAGGGATTATCGGCCCAAATGGTGCCGGAAAGACGACTCTCTTTAACTTGATCACCGGGATTTTTCCACCTAGCAGCGGAAAGATCAGTTACAAGGGTAAAAATTTGTTAGGAATACGGCCATATAAGGTTACGTCGTTAGGCTTAGCTCGCACATTCCAGAATATTCGCCTGTTCGGCCATATGAGTCCGCTGGACAATGTTATGGTCGGGGCACATTGTCGAACCAAAGCCGGGGTATGGAAGGGATTATGGCGTACCCCCACCCAACGCAAGGAAGAGAAAAGGACCCGAGAACGAGCTCAGGCTCTCCTTCAATTGGTCGGAGTTGAAAATGACTCGGATACTCCCGCTGGTTCGCTCCCCTATGGGCAGCAACGCCGCTTGGAAATTGCCAGGGCGCTGGCAACAGAACCCGAGATAATTCTTCTCGATGAACCTGCCGCAGGTATGAATGAGAGTGAAACCGAAGACTTGCGTCTTCTGATTAAGAAAATACAAATGATGGGGAAAACCGTCATCTTAATTGAACATGATATGAACCTAGTCATGAACGTTTGTGATCGACTTGTGGTAATTAATTTCGGACAAAAGATCGCTGAAGGTACTCCGGCCGAGATTCAGAAAAACCCGTTGGTCATTGAGGCTTATTTGGGCCGGGAGGAGGCATAGAGATGCTGAACATCAGTGGTTTATCGACAAGTTATGGCAGCATAAAAGCGATTAAAGGGATTGACCTCGACGTTCCCCAAGGCTCGATTGTTTCTCTCATCGGGGCGAACGGAGCCGGAAAAACGACCACAATGAAATCTCTGGTTGGGCTTCTCAAGGCTCAGGCTGGACAGATTAAGTTCCTAAACCAGGAGATTCGCGGTTTGGCCCCTCACAGAATTGTAAGTCTGGGCATGTCTCTGGTCCCAGAGGGACGAAATATTTTAGCAGGGATGACGGTTCTAGAAAACTTGGAGATGGGAGCCTATCAAAGAAAAGATAAAGAAGTTCAGGCAGATTTAGAAAAGGTTTTTAAGCGTTTTCCGATCTTAGAGGAGCGCAAACAACAATTTGGAGGAACACTTTCTGGGGGGCAGCAACAAATGCTGGCGATCGGCCGTGCTCTAATGGCTAGACCTAAGCTGCTACTACTTGATGAACCCTCCATGGGCCTAGCCCCTCTGGTCGTTGCCGATATCTTTAAAGTCATTCAAGAGATCAATCAGGAAGGTACAACGATTCTCCTCGTTGAGCAAAATGTTCGTCAAGCCTTAAAGATTGCTCACTATGCCTATGTTCTGGAAACAGGAAAGATCGTCCTGCATGGGAAGGCCGAAGAGGTTGCCAAAAATCCTCGGGTTATGGAAGCCTATCTGGGCGGAACGAAGGCCGATACTTAAATATTGCTATCGTTTGCTTAAACTAATCCCTTCTATAATCCCCCCTTTTGTTTGTAGGAGCGGGGATTATTCTTACGAAGGTTTTTTACTTATGCCTACCGGTCCAACCACTAAACCAAAGGAGAAGAGGTCAACCATGGGAAAGCAAACCTATAAAATCGTAAAAAGTAAGGTCACAGAAGGGCTCAAGGATATGGAGTCTCGCAAAGGGAGATTT
The DNA here is from genome assembly GCF_000224515.1 of Desulfosporosinus sp. OT. GTDB lineage: Bacteria > Bacillota > Desulfitobacteriia > Desulfitobacteriales > Desulfitobacteriaceae > Desulfosporosinus. Next base: position 82,703 of record NZ_AGAF01000104.1, read on the forward strand.
CGCGCTTTTGATGCGATTCGCCCGGCCATGTTAAAGATGGTTCCCAATTATCCCGAGCTTTCTAATCGTTTGCGCCAGATCAAAGAATATAGCATGGATCATTTAGATGAAGTGATCGCCAAAGCACAACGATCGTTGGAGAAAAAAGGCTGCAAAGTATATCTAGCTGATACTGCTGAGGATGCCCAAAACTATATCGCGAGCCTCATTCCGAAGGAGGGCTTAGTCGTTAAGTCCAAATCCAATGCCGGTAAAGAAATTAATATTTCCCATTACCTCGAAGATCGTGGTGTGACAGTCGTTGAAACGGATCTGGGAGATCGAATAAATCAGCTGGCAAAGTGTGAAGCGAGTCACTCGCTGGCTCCAGCGATCCATCTTTCTATCGAGAAGATAACCCAGCTCTTTTCTGAAGAGGAGGGAACTCAATTAGAATGTACTCCCGAAGCCTTGGTTGTTTCTGCCCGCAAGGGACTCCGCGACTTTTTGGTTAAAGCGGATGTTGGAATCTCGGGGGCCAATGCGATTGCAGCAGATACGGGGAGCATTTTCGTAACTGAAAATGAAGGGAATATCCGGGCGGTTTCGATGATGCCTAAAGTTCACATCGTAATTGCCGGTGTGGAGAAAATCGTCTCGACCCTTGAAGATGCTATGCAAGTTGTACGGGCGGCAGCAGTCTACGGCGTAGGTCAGGACATCGGAACCTATGTTTCGGTGATCTCAGGAGTCAGTGAATCCCTAGATCCTGATCTGGATGAAGATTCACACGGTCAGGGTCCTAAAGAGGTGCATATTGTTTTATTAAAAAATGGTCGTCAGGAAGCGATTGAGGCAGGATTTCAAGAATCCCTATACTGTATCAATTGCGGAAGCTGCTTAAACTTTTGTCCAGTTTATGCGGAGGTCGGCAGCAAGTACGGCTATAAATATCTGGGGGGACGTGGCTTAGTTTTTGCGGCTTTTCATGGCGACCTAGCAAAGACTGAAGAAAACGGCTTATCTCTTTGTATCGGCTGTCAAAAGTGCCAAACCGCCTGCCCCGTGCAGATGGCGACTCCCAATATGTTATGGAAACTTCGGCAAGATGCTGTGGCTCAAAAAGGGGCGGGTTGGAAGAAGGATTTGATCTTCTCGATGTTGAGCAAACCTCAGACCCTCCCTATGGTCAGTAAACTTGCGACGACCTTTGGAAAGCTGGCCTTAAAAGAGTCTGATAAGGGGATGACCTCCCGTTTGACGTTCAATTCCTTCGGCTTACCGCAAGAGCGCGTAATTCCCCGCTTCTCCGGCAAGTCCTTTACGGAAATTGCCAAACCAAAACCACTTGCTAACCCGATTAAAAAAGTCGGTTTTTATCCAGGGTGTGTCGTGAATTACACTGAGACGGATCTGGGCGAAGCCCTTCTTCATGTCTTGGAGGAAAATAACGTTGAGGTTAAACTTGCTAAAGAGGATGTTTGTTGCGGAATTCCTAGTATTGTAAGCGGAGACCTAGTTCACGCCAAAACTATGGCTTTAAAAAACATTGAGGCTTATAGTTCTTTAGAGATGGATGCTTTGGTTTTTGTTTGCCCGAGTTGTGCGGTTGCTTTCAAAGAAGAGTACCCTAAGCTGTTTGCCGAGGATTCCCCGGAGCTTCAGAAAAAGGTAAGAAAACTTGCTCTGAAGGTGAAAGATATTAACGAATTTCTTAGCCAAGATATTCAGTTAAAGCCACCTGAACACAGCGTTGCAGAAACGGTGACCTATCATGATCCTTGTCATCTCGCTCGAAGTATGGGTGTGAAAAAGGATCCCCGGGAAATTATCCAAAAGATCCCTGGAGTGAATTATGTGGAAATGCAGGATGCCGATATGTGTTGTGGGTTTGGTGGTTCGTTCAGTTTAAGCTTCTATGAACTTTCACAACGGATTAATGAAGGAAAATTGAAGGACGTTGCGGATACTCAGGCCACCACTTTGGCGACGAGTTGTCCCGGATGCATGGTTCATTTTCGCGATGGCATTGCTCAGCACGCTATGAAGCAAAAAGTTTCTCACGTGGTTCAGATTCTGAGCCGAGCCTATGGGAGGAGATGAGAAAATGAGCAGTACGAAAGTTCAAACGATCTTAAAGAAAATTAGTTCTCGTCGCGACGTACTTCTGCAAGAGTATCCAAATTTGGCTAGCCAAGTGCAAGCAATCAAAAGCTTGATGGCAGTTAATCTTAAGGATTATGTTGACAAGGCAGTTACCACCCTCAAAGGTAAAGGCTGTCATGTAATTTTTGCGAAGGATGCCACAGAGGCTCAAGCGCAAATCTTAAAAATCCTGGCGGGTAATCAAAGCGTAGCGATGAGTAAAAACTCTGTATTTACCGAAATAAATCTAAGAGAGTATTTACAGTCCCAAAAGGTTAAGGTTTTTGATACTGATCTAGGGGAACGAATCGCCGGGACAAAGGTTAACGCGCACCCTTGGATTGCCAGCATTAATACCCTCATTCCCAGTAAGGAGTGGGTAGCCCAGAATAAGGATGAGATTAAACTCCAGGTAGCTCATATGCAGTATGGAATTACAGGTGCAGAGGCCATTGTTGAACAGAATGGAACCATTGCCCTTTTAGAAAGTGAGGGAAATGTACGATTCACCTCGAATCTTCCGTATAACCATATTGTGGTGGCCGGAATTGATAAAATTGTCCCTTCACTCGAAGATGCTTTGGCTGTTTGTCGGGCAAT
>NZ_AGAF01000103.1 GCF_000224515.1 Desulfosporosinus sp. OT
TCACCCACTAAGGCGTAACCACAAAAGCTGTGGGAACATTGCGTTCTCCAAAAACGTTCGGGAGTTCATTCAGGACTTTACCTTGATAGCAGATTTCTGAGGAAGAACCGCCATCGAGATTAACTGCATTCACGGCATGATAATCCTCAAAGACCTTCGCAAGGTCACTTAAGGTCGCCCCGATACTCCAAGAAGGTTGGCGTCCGTCAATGACAACGAAAATGATGGTCCCATCCGCCATTTGGCCTATACCGGTGCGTGGGGCAATTCCCCAGCCACCGTCCCCAGAAACTACGGATTTACCCTCAACGACAAGATTAGGCACAAATGTAACAGCGTCACGAATGTGTTTCATTTCTAGTTGTTTAGCCGTAATGTTACCAAGAACCATTTTCCCCTGGTCATCAAATCCAACAATATTGACTTCTCGTTCTCCCACATTATTGTAGACCAATTTCCCGTCCTGCACGGTTAACCCATCAGGAAAAGCACCATTCCCTTTACCCTCCGGATCATCAAACCCGCCGGCATTTATTCCGGCAATGGCTCCCATATCTTTAACGAGTTCGCTGACCCTCTCTCCCGTAACGCCAATCTCTTTAGTAACTGCCAATTTAACTCGAGTGGGGTCCTTGATCAGCATCACTTTGCCTTTGTAATT
>NZ_AGAF01000102.1 GCF_000224515.1 Desulfosporosinus sp. OT
GTAGATCTATCCTTGGGACAAGTCCCCCATGACGCTTGAGGGAGTTTCCGCTGGAAGCTCCCTCAGAGTCCGCGCCTTTCAAGATTCAACAAAGTTGAAAATCCTAAAAGAGTCTTTCGCTTAGGTGAAAGACTCTTTTGAGACACCCAGGATTCAAAGCGTGTTTTTTTGGTAGGTGCGTTAAATTCGTCATTTTTAATTGGATATTTACACCAAATGAGTGCTTTGTAAGGTTAGAATAAAATAGTTTCTATGCTAACTAAATTACAATTGACAATAGAAAAAATGTAAATTAAAATAAGTACTAAGGGTATCATGAAAGGAAGTTTACATATGAAAAAAATGATTGGACTATCAGTGTTGTCCGCTATATTAGTTTTAGGACAACCATTAGCAGCTTTTGCCAATACCACAAATTCAGGAATTATAAGCTTTGAAGATATCGGACCTTTAATTACAGAACAAAATCTTCAAGTTGATATTAATCAGAATAATAGAGAAGACAGTAATGTTGGCGCTGGTAAGTTAAGGAAGGATATTAGAGATATTAATAGAAGGCTTGATAAAATCAATGACGAAAAGGATGGACTAAGTATGCCAGCCGATGCGTCTCTAATTATTGCCCTTAATACTGAAAAAGGCGCATTAACAGATCAGCTAAAGACACTAGAGAGGCAATTAGAAGATATGCCTACATCCGTCGATAGCACGGATACTTCCTCCACGATGAGTGATAAAACACAGATTCGTACTGCAGAAGGTGCCTTCATTACGTTAAATACCTTGAAATTAGCGTCTTCCGATCTCACTATGAGTATTACAAATCTTCAAAACCAATTATCAACAATGCAATTGCGTGAAAACCTAGGAGTGGTATCCCATACTGAGGTCGATGATCTTAACACCAAATTAATGAATATGCAAACACAACTTGTAAGTAATCAGTTACAACAAGAATCTTATGTACGTCAATTGAAAGACTTGCTTAATGATCAGGATAGCACATTGCAAATTGAAAGTGTTCCAATGCCAGATGAAAACTTTACCGTTGCAGACAAAGATGGGGATTTAAAGCAAGCTCTTGAAAATAGTTACACGATAAAATCGCAGGAAGATAAAATTGTGCTTTTAGAAGCTGACCTTGCTCGGGCTGAGAAGGATAACGGACTCTCATCGAATGAATATAAGACGGCAAAATATGCATTAGACAATGCAAATCTGACACTCGCTCAGCAAAAAAACAAATTGAATACAGACTATAGCAGTATCTTGGACGATATTACTAAGAAGCAGAGCAATCTTCGATTAGAAGAACAAAAACTCGCAGATAAAAAAGTAGCGTTATCTGAAGCTCAGATCAAGTTGAACCTAGGGATGATTACACAGTTGGATTTAGATAGTGCAACGATTGATTATCAGACACAAGAAGATACAGTCAAGACAGACCAAATTCAATTGTTTTCCTCGATAAACGGTTATAATTGGTTTTTGAAGGGAATGCCTTGGACATCGTAAAATAGTACCAGAAGAAATTAAACTGCAGAAATTAACTAACCACGGACGATATCCGTGGTTAGTTCTTGAATTAGCCTTAGGATCTCCAATCAAGAGATCCTTTTTTTATTGTTAGAGTAAGTCGTGCAAATTCCGTTGTTAAGATCTTAAACTTTTTGAAGATGGACCGAAGGTATAGTCTCAAATGTGTCGAATAACTAAGTTTAAGTTAGTTCGGACTTTGGAAGGAGATTAGTATGCTAGCAAGCTACTGTCGCAAAAGAGCGCTAGGTAAAGTACTCTTAAACTTTATTCTTGTCTTTATATTAATCCTAAGTACCTCGACATCAGTTTTAGCCTCAAGCAATAACGTCCTGCCTGAAATCCGTTCACTGCTGCAAAATAAATATGTAGATCAGGTTTCATCAACCGATGTGCTTACTGCCCCAACTGTGGAGGAGACCCTGAAACGCCTCGGAGATCCACATACGAAGTATTTCACTCCAGAGGAATATCAAGATTTTCTTGGAAGCATTGACATGCGCTTTTATGGAATCGGAGTTCATATGGACATTGTGTCGGAAGGGGTCAAAGTGGTATCCGTCGTTTCGGGTTCCCCCGCTGAGGAGGTTGGATTAAAAGCAGGAGATGTTATTATCCGTGCTGCTGGGCAATCACTAGCTGGACTTTCTTCGAATGAGGTAGTTAGCTTGCTTCGCGGTCTTGAAGGAAGTGTTGTTCGGATCAGTGTAAAGCAAGGAACAGAGACTAAGGAGTTAAGTATTATGCGCAGGGCGATAACTGAGCCAACTGTGACTGGAGACATTCTAAATGGGCATATTGGCTATCTTGACTTGAATTCGTTTGGGAATGATACACCGACAGAGTTTGAGACAGCCGTTAATCGCTTAAGAAATCAAAAGGTTGACAGCTGGATTGTAGATTTAAGAGATAACGGGGGAGGATACTTGAGTTCAGCGATTGACCTTGCAGGATATTTCATAGGTCCTGATGTTGCGGTACGAATTAAAGACC
>NZ_AGAF01000101.1 GCF_000224515.1 Desulfosporosinus sp. OT
CCAGTTTCGAACTCAAACGTCCTAAGAAAAAAGTGATTATTCAAAACTCTAAACCTGTAGTAGGAGAAGATTTCGAATTAGATAAAATGAGGATTAGTCAAACATTGAAAGTTGAGTCAACGGCTTATACGTATACAGGAAATAGAACGGCTACAGGTCTCGTTACGAGAGAAGGTTTGATTGCAGTTGACCCGAGAGTCATTGCAATGGGAAGCAAGGTCTATGTCGAAGGGTATGGATATGCTATAGCCGCAGACACTGGTGGAGATATTCGTGGAAATCGAATTGACGTGTTCTTCTCTACCCTTCGGCAGTGTATTGATTGGGGGCGAAGACCAGTTCATATTTATGTATTAAAACCCACTTAATGGAAAAAATTTTGACAACAGACCACTTATCCATTAAAATGGAGTTGCTAGGTCATATTAGGTCTTTGGAGGGATTCAATGTTTCATTTAACTCGAACTCGGGCTTTATCCTTGGTTCGGACGTCTCGTATAGCCCAAATGACTGTTGCGGTCTCTGCTATTTTTCTCATTGCCGTTGTGGCGTTTCTTTACAATGCCAAAACGATCTATGCCCACATTGACGGAAAAACCGTACGTATCACTACAATTTTTGAGAACGTTGGTCAGGCTCTGGCTCATTCTAGTTTAGAGTCTTATCCAGAAGATATTGTAAACCCCTCCCGAGAAACTAAAGTTACAAGTGGATTAATCGTAGAAGTGACAAAAAGTAAACCAGTTCATCTTTCAGTGGATGAACAGACTTTCAGTACTAGAACACCGTCTAAAACTGTGGGGGAAGCACTTGTCGATTTATCGGAACGGTATGGACTTCAGATTAAGGACGTCGATGAGGTTAATGTTTCACGTTCGGAAGCTGTCACGGACCAAATGGAAATTAAGGTACGCCGGGCTATTCCCATTCTTGTTCATGCGGATGGCAAGACCATAGATACGTATATTGCCCCACGAACCGTTGCAGATGCGCTTAAGAAACTAGGCATTGTCTTAGGAATGAAAGACAAGGTCTCGCTGGCCCTTGATCATCTACTTGAGCCTAACGAACAGGTGAGCGTGGTTCGAGTTGCGGAGCGAGTAGAAACCGTAAAAAGTGAGATTCCGTATCAAATCGTGTCACAGGCTGCGGATTTTCCGGTCGGATTACCAGACAAAGTCGTGAGCCGTGGTTCAAATGGAATTCAAGAACAGACGGTGAGACTAAGGTTAGAAGATGGAAAAGAAGTCGAGCGTGAGATACTTGATCAGCGAGTTGTTACAGCGCCGACCAATCAAGTAGTTTCGCGTGGTACCCAAACTTCAGTTTCACGGGGTGGGGAGACTATACGCTTTAAGCGAGCTTATGTCATGAGAGCAACAGCCTATTGTATGCCCGGAGGGAGAACAAAAACTGGGGCAACTGTTCGTTGGGGGATAGTTGCAGTAGATCCTAGAGTTATTCCTCTTGGTAAGAGTGTCTATGTTGAGGGTTATGGAAAGGCTCGTGCTTTAGATACTGGGGGATCAATAAGAGGGAACCGCGTCGACCTCTATATGAATTCTCAAGAGGCAGCATCTTCATATGGTGTTCGCAATGTCATGGTATATGTCCAGTAATATATCTTAATTATTTTGAAACTAAGCCTTCGTTTATAAGCGGAGGCTTATTTATATTAACTTGGCGCCAGCCAAGTTTTCTTATACTATACAGAAAGTATAGACTTACGTTATATACTTTCTAAGCATAAGTGCAACTAAGGTTGCCGCCCGCGCCTATGGCTGCAAGAAGGCTAATACGTGCGATAACAGTGTCTTCGTGGGCGCCAGCCAAGTTTTCTTTATGCTATTGAGGAAGTATAACTTCATTTATCGTCACATACTCTTTAATAGTAACCGTGAAACGGGGGAGTATCGTATGCATAAATCTGTAGGTATACTCGAGAAAAAAACTGCGATAGTACTTGTCTTGTGCGTCATGAGCATGCTGGTGTTCTCTGTGCTTTGGCAGGGTTCTACCGCTGTAATTAGCTATTCAGAGGAAGGTCATGTTGTGATGTTAGATCCGGGTCATGGAGGATATGATCCGGGTGCGACTACATCTCAGGGTGTTTATGAGAAATCGATTAATCTCCAAATTGCCCAAAAGATTAAAGCTATGCTTGAACCAAGTGGAATAAGGGTTTTCCTTACTCGGGAAGAAGATATTGACTACGCCCCGGATAGAGTCAAAGGAAAAAACACAAAAAAGCAAATTGACTTAAATCATCGTATTGATATGGCGAATGAGGCAAAGGCAGATGTGTTTGTAAGTTTACATGTCAATGCTACGGCAACTGGACAGAACTCTGGAGCGGAGACGTTTTATCATTATAAATCTGAACCTGGAAAAGGGTTAGCTGAATTGATTCAACAAGAATTGATTAAAATACCAGGAATGAATCGAAGAATTGCCAAACCGGGAGATTTTTATGTAATCAAAAACACAAGTATGCCTGCAGTCATTGTAGAAATGGGCTATTTATCGAGCAAAAAAGAACAGAAAAAGCTTCAACAATCTTGGTATCAAGAACAATTATCACGTGCCATTGCAAAAGGAATTGCTATTTATTTTGGGTACTAGTTAGAAATACAAGGTCAACGTCTGAAGGCTTGACTTTGTTTATATTTCTTAACTTCCATAATTGACTTAAAATAGATAAAAATAACGCTTCGTATTTTAATACATAACACCCTTTGAAGCGGGAAAAATAAAGTCAGTTACCAAATTTATATTAAGGAGTTGAAGAGCAGCATGAAACGGTTTCTGACTTTTATGATGAGCAGCGCCCTAATTTTGGGCCTCGCCTTGACAGGATGTACAAATGTACCGCCAACTTCTCCACCACAAAACCAGCAGCAAACCACGCAAAATACACAACCGCCGCAAGCTGAGGCAGGTGCAACACGAGATTCCGTATTAGGGTCAGAAAAACGGGTTGTTATGGGATTTTACACTGACCCTGAGGGGCCTACACCCGGTTCGAAGGAATCAATGCTCAAAAATGCTAAATTACTCGATGAGGTTGCGTTTTTCTGGTATTCCTTTGATGCATCAGGTAAAGTTATTCCGAGCGGTAAAGTCGATTTGAGTATTAAAGATAAGGCTCAAAAAAATGGGTCCAAAGCTTATGCCTTGGTGCATAACATGAACTTAAGCGGTTCGGTTGGTTTTGATGCCAATTTAGCTCACCGGGTTTTTTCTAATCCTGCTACAAGAGCTAAATTAGTGACGAACCTGGTCAACCTGACCACAAAGGATGGTTGGGACGGTATTTCAGTAGATGTTGAAAAGACACCTCCTGGAGATCGAAACAACTTTTCTTCCTTTGTTGCAGAGCTTAGCAAAGCATTAAAGGCTAAAGACAAAGTCTTGAACATTTCCATTCCGGCCAAATTTGTCGATTATCCTTCGGATCTGTGGTCAGGTGCGTATGACTATGCAGCCATTGGAAAATCTGCTGATCAAATTATTCTCATGACATATGATGAGCATGGTCTGGGCACAACCCAAGGACCCGTTGCCTCCCAAGGATGGGTAAATCGTGTTATTGATTTTGCTGTGGGAAAAATACCCAAGGAAAAAATTGTTATGGGCCTTCCTGTTTATTCGTTTGACTGGGGATCGAACAAGCCCCTACTGCCAGATTATTTATCCTATAGTCAAACTGTTGATCGGGCAAAAAAACATGGAGTACAAATCCTTACCGACCCCAGTGCTAAAGTGCCTCAATTTATATATACGTCTAATGGGATTCGACATGAAGTCTATTTCGAGAATGTTCCCAGTTTGAGGATAAAAATGGATTATGCACTCAAACACAAGTTGCATGGTGTTGCAGTTTGGCGTTTAGGAATGGAGGATCCTGCTATCTGGGATGCGCTCATAAAAACGTATGGAACCAATAAAGAAACAAGAAAATAAAGACATTTAAGGGCTCTGAAATCGAGCCCTTCTTCAGTTTATATGGGTTATCGTAGGGCACGAAGCATTCGTGCCCTATTCTTTTATAGAATTTCAACTAATTTCGCTGTATTGTACATCTAAATTTGGTTAAAAATTTGAGTCTTTAAAGATTCTCAGTTAAGATATAAGAGTTGGAAATGGAGGAAATTACATGATCAAGGAGCTTATTGTTGTTGAAGGAAAAAATGATGCACATGCGGTACGACAAGCCCTCGGGGAAGTTGATATAATTTGGACGGAGGGTTATGGACTGACAAAGAAAAAGTTAGATTACATTGCAGAAATGGCAAACCGTCAAGGAGTGATCGTTTTTACAGATCCGGATACGGTTGGAGAGCAGATCCGAAATCGTATCCGGACCTATGTTCCTCAGGCTAAGCACACTTACCTGACTAGAAAAGCAGCCACCAAACAAGGCGATATTGGGGTAGAAAATGCAACACTACATGAAATTCGACGCGCCTTTGCTCATATACAACAAGAGCAGGGGACTCTTGTTGAAAATTTTACGATAGAGGATTTACTCTTATATGGTCTTATGGGGTCATCACGGGCGAGTGAATATAGGTTAATACTTGGGCGTAAGCTGGGAATCGGGGACACTAATGCCAAACAATTTCTTCATCGGTTGAACCGTTTTGGGATATCTCGCGAGGCTTTTATTCAAGCGATTGAGGAGGTTCAGCATGGAGAGCGCAGCTGAATACACACGACGTCTAATCAAGAGCGGGGCTCGCGCTCAGAAATCTATGGGTCAGAATTTTTTGATGAGTGACGAAGTAATCAACTGCATTGTTGCAGCCAGTACGTTGCACCCAGAGGTTCCACTCGTTGAAATTGGGCCGGGTCTTGGTGTGTTAACCCGGATTCTTGCCACAAAAGTTCAAAAGATGTGGGCAGTAGAGCTAGATAGACATAAAATTGGGATTTTGAACAAAGAACTCAAGGGCCTTCCTATAGAAATTATTAATCAAGATGCTTTAAAGCTGGATCTAAATGAATTATGGGGAGATCAAATGGGTTATTTGGTAGGGAATTTGCCTTACTATATTACAAGTCCCTTAATCATGCACTTTCTTGAGCAAACAGACCGTTTAAGTGGGATGACGATTATGGTGCAAAAAGAAGTAGCTGACCGAATTGCAGCCCTACCCGGAAGTAAGACTTACGGTGTTTTATCCATTGCAGTTCAGATTTCAGCCAAAGTTACTAAAATAATGGATGTTTTACCTAGTTCATTTTGGCCAGCTCCAAAAGTCACGTCTGCCGTAATTAGATTAGACCTTCGACCTTATTCGGGGTTTGATGTGGATAAGAGGGAGTTTTTTCAAGTAGTCAAAGCGGCTTTTAGTCAGCGGCGCAAGACGTTAGGTAATTCATTAGCGGGTGGATTAGGGCTAAGAAAAGAAGAAGTCATCGAACGATTGCAAGGTGCAGGAATATCTGATGGGCGGCGAGCAGAATCATTGAGTATTGATGAGTTTCAGGAATTAACAAAAGCTTTTTCGCAACATAACTCCCAGCAATGATTGTCTAATCTTACTAGTCTAAACTTTAGCTTGAGTGAGTTAGAATATGAATATTATACAAAGGTTTATTTTAAGAAAGTCCCTCCGATAGGGTCTTTCTTTTTTTCTTGAAAGAGAGCATAAAAGATGATGAATTCCCGAACTATAAGAAAGCCTAAGTGTATCTAAAGTAACTTTAGGGTCATGGCGATAAGGATTACGGAGGGTGAACCAGGGTTGGGTAAAATAAGCAACGAACGTTTTATGAAATGGTCGAGCGTTATCGCCACAATGGCGACTACAGTGATAGCGCTCACTGCATTGATTACCGTCTATTTGACAATAACAGCATGGAAAGTACAACAGAATACTTCGCGACCATATTTCGTCTTAAAAGAGTCTCCTATTGTTGACCTAAATAATGAACTTAGCTTGGAGTTAAAATTCAATAATGTAGGAGTACATCCTGCCGTCAATCTTTCAAGCGAGACAATTGTTTTTGATGATCGTTTATCCGGAAACCCGATTCATCATGATGAATCAGCCATTGTTAATGAAATTTCTAAAGATGCTTCGTCGAGCTTAGTTATGATCATACCTAGTGATGAGATTAACCCCAAACAAACTAATATTAATGCACAATATGTAGTTGTTGACTTACAGTATGATGATCCCATCTTAAGCAAATCCTTCAACCAAACAATTTACATGAAGTGGAATGGGGTTCTAGAGGGAAAATTGCAACCCACTGTGCACGTACGGGTGGAAGAAAAGGCGAAAATTCTAGAATACTTTAAGAAGCATGATATCGATCCTAAAATTAGGAGCTAGGCGCATAACATAACCAAAATAGCTCTATAAAATATTATGACTGTATAGTTGCAAGGTTATAAAGAGCTGAGACAATGTGTCCCAACCCTTTGCTTTGTTATTCTGTGTTACATTATTTTTTCTGATATTCTTATTTGGATCTACTAAGGTCAATAGAGTCGGAATGACCTAAGATTGGAGTAAAGGATCCAGGGATAATAACATGCTGTTCATAAAACATATCATGAGACCTTAGAGACTGATCCCAATTCTGAAGGAGATCAAATCGTCGTTCTAGGTGGTAACCCATTAATTCATGTTTGCCGAGTGTGCGAGTTAGAGGTTTATTTTGAACGAGAGCTAATCCCATGAGGCAATCCCCAATGATCGTTTCAGCAATTAGGCGAGCATGCTGCCGATGTTTTCTTGGAGAATGTAGTGTTTCGTGGGGGATGGATGTAGCTACTTTAATGTTCAAGCCACTTTCCTTGGCCCAATACAAGGTGAGCGGGGGAATCGCAATGGCTTCGAGAGGAAGGAGTCGTAACGCGTGCAGGGAAAGTGCATGTGGACCATGCGTTGGGGTAGCTAAGCCTAGTGTCTTAAAGAGATCAAGTTCGCGGTTGAGCTTTGCCCGGAATTTAAGGACAAGGTTAGCTAGTTTTTGGCGATGTGTAATATATGGATAGCAATTGGTTAAAGCGACATCAATCCCAGAATGGATGGTAGCTAGAAGAGACATGAGATTTGGATAAATATCCCCAGACATATCGCCGTCGAGAAACAGCGCCCCGTTTGCTCCTAAATTTCGAGCGTAAAGAGCGCCAACAGCTCGTGGTATATCAATTCCTAAGGGGTCTGAAAAATAAAGAATATGAATACGATTATCGGGTATCGAACGAGCAAGTTCTAATGTTCGGTCTGTGCAGCCGTTAAGAACTAAAATGATGTAGCTGACTGGGAGACGCAAAACTGTGGTTAAGACTGCCAAGATGCTCTTTTCTTCATTTTTGGCCGGTATGACTGCTGCGAACATCTTAGGTCCTCCTTTTATTTATAATTACTATAATCTATGCCATTTATTTCTGTTTGACATAGTATATAGCAAATTCGTAGTTTGTAGATCGTAGTCCCAACTACAAACCACGAATATCGAACCACGATAAGGAGGTTAGGCTATGTTTCACGTCGGGGATATTGTGGCGCGGCTTTCACACCGACAGGATATTTTCTTTCGCATTGACCAGTTAAACTCGAGTGTTAATGGCGAACGTTCGGCCATTCTCAAAGGGCTCAATTTAAGGCTATTAGCAGATGCTCCGGTCACAGATCTTGTTTCGAAGAGGCCGATGGAGATTGCGAATTATGAGCGTGAAGATAATAAAATGATTTATAAGAAACTACACAAACTAACCTGTCAAAGGAAAGTGGATCAAGATGATCAAAGGGAATTTTTCGAGATTCCGGGACGGGTGTTGCAGCTTGACGGCGACCAAGATTATTTAAGCCAGTGTATTAAGACGTATCGACAAATGGGAATTGAAGCTAAAGGGATTTGCAAATCTGAGATAGAACAACCAAGAGTAATTCGCAAGATATTACAAGAGAATCCGGCTGATATCCTGGTATTAACAGGTCATGACGGATTTATTAACGGAAAAATAGATTTTCATAGTATGGACAGTTATCGGAGTTCACGCTATTTTGTGGAATCTGTCCTGGAGGCCCGGCGTTTTCAGCATAACCGGGATGCTTTAGTAATCTTTGCAGGAGCTTGTCAATCCAATTATGAGGCGATTCTTTCAGCCGGGGCCAATTTTGCTTCATCTCCGAAACGCATGTTGATTCATGCCTTTGACCCAGTCTTCATCGTTGAGCGAATTGCCTTTACCCCAACTGACCAGATTGTTTCAGTGAAGGATATTCTCATGCATACTATTACTGGGACGGATGGGATTGGAGGGGTTGAAACGAGAGGGCAGATGCGGCGGGGATATCCTAGAAGCCCTTATTAAAAGGGGCGGGTGAGGAAAAAGTATGATCTAGGCAGTAAGTAAAAAAAGAGCTGCCTGGATCACACTTTTTTTATACTTATCAGAAAGTATAAACTTCGTTTGCATACTTTCTGTAGCATAAGTGCAACTAGGCAGCCGCCTTCGCTAAGGCTTGGCGCCAGCCAAGTTTTCTTTAACGTTCAATGATCACTGGAGTTCCAATTTCGACGCGTTGGAAGAGGGCTTCGACATCGTGGTTATGCATACGGATACATCCTTTGGACACGGCTTGCCCAATACTTGCTGAGTTATTTGTTCCATGAATTCCATAATGAGGAATTGAAAGCCCCATCCACCGACTACCAAAGAGACCGCCGGGATAAACTGTTTTAGTGGCGATGGTGTAGCGTCCATGGGGTGTAGGGGTTGCTCCTTTGCCAACTGCAATTGGGTAATGGTGGATCAGTCGATTTCCTTCATAAAGCTCTAACTGTCGACGAGCGGTATGAATAACAATTAAACGGTTGGGCATTGAGCGGGAGCCTCCTTTCTTCGGTAATTGAGTTCTACTATCAGAAAGTATAAACTTCCGTTATATACTTTCTAAGCATAAGTGCAACTAGGCAGTCGCCTTCGCTAAGGGTCCCTTCTCGCCATCACGGCGCCTAGCCATCCTGCAAGAAGGCTAATATGTGCGAAGACAGTGTCTTCGGGCGGCGCTCTAACCTCGAACGTCGTGTTCGAGTCATGGCTTCAGGGACACTCGACCATCCATGGTCAGCGCTTGGCGCCAGCCAAGTTTTCTTTATATCTCATGGTATGTTAGCGATTAATTAATGTTCTTTGCATAATTAAACCCTCTTTAGGTGGAAAATATACGGACTGGAGGGATCAGTTTGACTGAACATGTGGAAGGAAAGCTGCTTATCATCGGTGGTGCAGAAGATAAAAAGAACGAGTGTAAAATCCTTAAACGTTTTGTCCAGGAGTCGGGTGGTAGGGAAAGCCGTATCACGGTCCTGACAGCTGCGACAGAATACCCGCTCCAAGTAGGGACAGAATATCATTCCTTGTTTCTCGAACTGGGGGCCCAAGAAGTGCAGGTTTTAGATGTTTTAGACCGGACTCAGGCAAATAGGCAAGGGATCGAGAGGGAGCTGGAAAAATCGACGGGGGTCTTTTTCACTGGGGGGGATCAACTGAGGATCACTGGTTTGCTAGGGGGGACCTTGCTCGGCAGGATGCTCGAGCAGCTATATGAACAGGGCGTAATTATTGCGGGAACGAGTGCAGGGGCTTCAGTAATGTCGGATACGATGATTGTCGGAGGAGAAGCAGGAACGGCGAAGAAGGATACCTTGACGATGGCACCAGGCTTGGGATTGTTACGTTCCGTCGTAATTGATCAACACTTTGCTCAACGTGGGCGAATCGGACGTCTCTTATCGGCAATCTCTCAAAATCCCTATGTTCTTGGTGTGGGGATTGATGAAGATACGGCTATTTTAGTACAGTCTGATGCGCGTTTTTCAGTCGTTGGAACTAACACGGTAACTGTGGTGGATGCGTCTTCCTCCACCACAACGAACGTTTCGGAAACGACACCGGGGCAAGCCTTGGTTTTGAGTCCAATTTTGATGCATGTTCTATCCGATGGCTATGGATTTGATCTAAAACGTAGAGTTTCCTTACTTTAGACAAAGAGATTGACCTAATTAGAGAATACCAAGAGGAAAAAGGGTTAAAACTAGGGGTGTATATTACCCATTGCTGCGGAAGGGAGAACAACAACATAATGGAGATTAGAGAAATCCAAGCGATCGAAGGGGCCAATGTTTACAGTCATCGGCCGATTATTCGAGCGATTGTGGATCTCCAAGAATGGACCGAACGATTTAGTAATGAATTGGGAGATTTTAGTCTGCGTCTCGTCGAGCATTTACCGACCTTGGCAGATCACTATTGTTCAAGGGGTAAACTTGGTGGATTCCTAGAGCGGTTACAAGAGGGAACCCTTATTGGACATGTCATTGAACATGTGACCATCGACCTTTTGACACAAGCTGGGCAAACCATTAAATATGGTAAGACTATGGCAATGTTGGATCAACCAGGTTGGTATGAGATTATTTTCAACTACGAGGCTAAAGAGGGAGCTGTTGAGGCCTTTAAACAAGGGTTCGCTCTTGTGAAGACTCTTCTGAATCAAGAATCTTTTGATGTAATATATGCCGTAAATTGCATAAAAAAGGTAATGAGTGAATACAAATTAGGGGTTTCAACGCAAGTTATCATTGAAGCATGTCAGGAACGAGGAATTCCTGTACATCGTCTCAATGAGGGGAGCTTGCTGCAATTGGGGTACGGTCGGAATCAACGTCGTATTCAAGCAACAATAACGGGTGCAACTTCTAGTATCGCTGTAGACATTGCCTGTGATAAAGAAATGACTAAGAAAATATTGAGCGATGGTGGGGTTCCCGTACCTTGGGGTTATATTGTGAGGACGGAAGAAGAAGCTGCTCAAGCCTTCCTAGATATGAAAACGGCTGTT
The DNA here is from genome assembly GCF_000224515.1 of Desulfosporosinus sp. OT. Classification (GTDB taxonomy): domain Bacteria; phylum Bacillota; class Desulfitobacteriia; order Desulfitobacteriales; family Desulfitobacteriaceae; genus Desulfosporosinus. The sequence goes on from NZ_AGAF01000101.1 coordinate 10,872, forward strand.
GTAATTAAGCCATTGCATGGAAACCAAGGTAAAGGGGTAACCCTTCGCCTAACGAGCGCGTCAGAAGTTAAGGCTGCGTTTAGGGTCGCTCAAACTTATGGGGATTGGGTTATCATTGAAGAGTACATTGCGGGGCAACATTATCGATTGGTTGTCGTAGGAGATCGTCTAATTGCTGCGGCGAAGCGGGTTCCAGCCCATGTAATTGGGGATGGCTCGTCTACGATTGCCGAGTTGGTGGAGCAAACGAATGCGGACCCTCTGCGTGGGGATGACCATGAGAAGGCCTTAACAAAGATTGTAATTGACCCCGTGGTGCTTTTAACCCTTGCCCAAAGGCAATTGGCTCTATCATCCGTTCTTGAACATGGGGAAGTGGTTTATTTGCGTGACAGTGCTAATTTAAGCACTGGAGGAATCGCTGAGGATGTGACGGACTTGGTACATCCGGATAATGTAGATTTAGCAGTATGCACAGCCAAGCTGATTGGTTTGGACGTTGCAGGCATTGATTTAGTAATTGAGGATATCGAATTGTCCTATCGCGAAGGAAATGGACATATCATTGAAGTCAACGCAGCACCAGGAATTCGTATGCATCATTTTCCAAGCGTTGGTAAAGCGCGTGAGGTAGGCAAGGCCATCGTCGAGCAAGTGTTACCTTCGGGAAATGGAAGAATTCCTATCATCTCGATAACAGGTACTAACGGGAAAACTACCACGACTCGTATGATCAACAAAATGCTTAAAGATCAGCAGCTTTTAGTGGGCATGACTTCCACAGATGGGATCTATATCAATCAAAAATTATGGATTAAAGGAGATATGACCGGACCAGAGAGTGCAAGAATTGTCTTGAGACATCCTGATGTCCAAGTTGCTGTTCTAGAAACAGCTCGCGGTGGCATTCTCCGAGCAGGCTTAGGCTATGAATATGCCGATGTAGCGGTTATAACGAATGTTTCCAATGATCATCTAGGTCAGTATGGTATAGAGACGCTCGAAGATATAGCTCATGTCAAGAGTCTGGTCGCTGAGGTTGTCAAGCCTCATAGCTACGTGGTATTGAATGCGGATGACCTCCATGTAGTGCACATGGCGCAGCGTACGAAAGGGAAAATTATCTTCTTTAGTACTGAAAAGGACAACTTTTATGTTCGTAAACATTTGGGGTTAGGAGGAACAGCCGTCTTTGTGCGCCGAGGGATGATCTTAATTTGTCAGGGTTCACAAAGTTTTAAAATCTGTTCGGTGAAACAGATTCCTGTGACCTGGGAAGGGAAAGCCAAACATAATATTCATAATGCCTTAGCGGCAGTTGCAACAGGATGGGCATTAGGACTAAGTGCTGCGGCCATTCGGAATTCTCTTCAAGATTTTTCCTCGGATACAGAACACAATCGAGGGCGACTAAATCTTTATGAGTTGGATGGAGTTCATGTTTTTGTGGACTATGGACATAATGCTGCTGGAATTCAAGAAGTGGCAAAAACACTTAAACAGTTCAAGGGGAGTTCGCTGGTGGGCTGTATAACAGTACCAGGTGACCGGCCAGATGAATCGATTTGTGAAGTTGGCCGGATAGCCGCGCAGAGTTTTCAACGTTTGATTATCCGAGAAGATGCTGATTTGCGTGGACGCAAACCGGGAGAGATTTCTCAACTTCTTTATGATGAAGCGGTGCAGAATGGGATGAGTCCGAATAAGATAAGAATCGTGCTTTCGGAAATAGAAGCCTTTCGAAATGGATTAGATAGTTGCGTTCCGGGGGACACTTTTGTGATGTTCTATGAACATCTTGAGCCAATTGAGGAGGAAATTCATAAGCGTTTGGAATTACAAAAGGCGTTATCATTTGAACCAGCGCAGAATGAATGGGTTGTTGGGGGAGAATTTTAGGGATTAAGGAGGGGCGAGGATTATCTTCGTCCCTTTTGATTCTTATTTAACAAGGAGAAGTGCTGGATCTCCAACCCGAAAATATGTATAATGAAGGGAAATACATTCGTAATGTTCGGAAAGGGCAATGCAAATGGAACAATCTTTTCTAACAACGTTCGCATACGCCAAGATTAATCTAGCCTTAGCCATTCCCGGAATTCTGGAAGATGGGTATCATGAACTGCAAAGTGTCATGCAATCCATTGCCTTACACGATATTGTCCGGGTTCGGCGTCGCGGAGAGAAGGTTGTATGCCGTTGTGGAGCATTAAGTGGCTCAGGAAATTTAGCGTATAAGGCTGCTGTCTTATTTCAGGAACAGTGTGGTCTATCTGATGGGATTGAGATTGAGATCGAAAAAAATATTCCGGTACAGGCTGGATTAGCTGGTGGGAGTACGGACGCGGCAGCGACGCTTCGTTTATTAAATCAACTCTATGAAGAACCTCTCGATAGGGAAGTACTCCTCGCACTTGCAACGAGATGTGGTGCAGATGTGGCCTTCTGCCTCCAGGGAGGAACGATGTGGGCGACTGGACGCGGAGAGCAGCTTGAATTATTGCCCACAGCTCCAAAGCTAGATCTTGTCTTAATTAAACCCTTTGCCGGAGTGAACACAAGGGAAGCCTATCGCCGCTTTGACGAAGTTGGGCAGTGTGGACATTTAACGCGAACGGATTGGGAAAATGCCTTAACCCAGAGGTCGACACAGCGAATCGCCGATCTGCTTTACAATGATTTAGAGTCTGCCTCTATCCAAATGGTTCCTCAAATTTTGAAATTTAAGCAGCTCTTGCTGGAGGCAAAGTGTTACGGAGCCTTAATGTCTGGAAGCGGTTCCTGTGTATTTGGGATTGCTCAAGGAGGACAACATGCCATAGAGGTCGCTGGGCAGTTGAGAAAAAAAGGCTTTAAAAATGTTTGGGTTACAACAACGGTTGCAGAGGTTAGAGGATGAAAGGAGAGATATTTCGTGGAGAAACGATTGGTACCAGTTATACTTGATGGATATAAGCCATTACGAGAAATTGTTTTTGAATCGATGCGCGATGCAATACTCAGTGGAGTTCTTAAGCCTGGGGAGCGTTTGATGGAAATTCAATTGGCCGAAGAAATGGGAGTTAGCCGAACCCCAGTACGTGAGGCAATTCGAAAATTAGAACTAGAGAATTTTGTGGTCATGATTCCACGCAAGGGAGCGTATGTTGCTGGCGTCTCCTTAAAAGATGTCGCCGATGTTTTTGAGATCCGTTCTGCGTTAGAGGGATTGGCTGCAGGGCTTGCAGCAGAGCGTATTACAGAAGACGAATTGGAACAAATGGAGCAGGCTTTGTTTTTTAGAGTCAGTGAGAGTGAAATGAACTTAGAGCAGATTGTGAAGTCGGATACTGATTTTCATGCCTTGGTCTATAGAGCCAGTCGCAATGAACGGCTGATTCAGATCCTAGAAAATTTGAGAGAACAGATTCAACGTTTTCGAGCAACTTCACTGGCAGTTCCAGGGCGGAACAAACTGGCGATTGAAGAACACCGCATGATTGTTGAAGCCTTAAGAAATCACGATAGCGAGGAAGCACAATCTTTGGCGATGGCGCATATTGTTACGGCTGAGAATGTAATGTTTGAAGCGATTAGTCTAAAGAATGATCCGGATAAGGTGGATTAATAAGCGTGGAGAAGATGAAAAGAGCAGAACGGATGGTGGCCATCACCCAAGTGTTGATGTTAAAGCCGAATATCCTGACTCCGTTAACCCTATTTGCAGAACGATTTGGTACGGCCAAGTCCACAATTAGTGAGGATCTGATGGCTGTTAAGGGGAGTTTACTCCTTTCAGGGCAGGGTCACCTTGAAACAATTCCAGGTGCAGCTGGGGGGGTTCGTTATATTCCGGAAATTGCTAAAGAGGAAGCGACACAATTCCTTAGCAAGCTTGCTGAATGTCTGAGCAATAAAGAGCGAATTCTTGCGGGCGGTTTTCTGTATATGAACGATATATTGTTCGATCCATCTGTTTTACGCCCACTTGGCCTTATTTTTGCCGGTGCTTTTAGAGATAAAAAACCTGATGTTGTGGTGACCATTGAAACGAAAGGAATTCCGTTGGCCCTTGTTACGGCAGAGGCCTTAGGTTTGCCGATGGTGGTCATTCGCAGTGGAAACAAAGTAACAGAAGGTTCTTCTGTAAGTATTAATTATGTTTCTGGATCATCTCGGCGTATTCAAACTATGTCGCTTTCTCGCAGGGCCTTAGATCCCCAACGACGCGTTCTTGTAATCGATGATTTCATGAAGGCGGGGGGAACCGCGCTAGGGATAAAGAATTTAATGTCAGAATTTGAAGCTAACGTTGTGGGAATTGGGGTATTGGTGGAAGCCAAGATAACGGAAGATCCTAAGCTTGTTGAAGGATATTTATCTCTTTTACAGCTTAGAGAACTAGACTTGCATTCTGGAAAAATGTTAGTTGTCCCTATGGATAGCTTATAAACTCTCTATTATTTATGACGTTTTCTTTATCTTGTGGAAATTTTTCTGAATATAAGGCAGGATTTTTTTACCATACAGAGAATACCATTATGAATAAGCCCGAAGGATAAGTGGGAGGGTGGTGATTCATAATGAATATTACCGATGTGCGGGTTCGGAAGATTAACACGGAAGGAAAGATGAAGGCTGTGGTCTCTGTGACCTTTGATAATGCTTTTGTCGTTCATGATGTCAAAGTCGTTGAAGGTATGAATGGTATTTTTGTAGCCATGCCTAGCCGTAAAACTCCTGAAGGGGAATTTCGTGATATCGCCCACCCCATTTCTGCTGCAGCACGAGAAGTGATCCAGACGGCTGTTTTAAAAGCTTATCAAGAGGCTATTTAAACGCATATTATAGATACTTTCAGACTTGTTAAAGGAGACCTTGCAGTAGGTCTTCTTTTTCTTTATAAGATTAAAACTTCGGCATAAAAGAGGATTTTGGTCTGATCTGACGAATAAAGAACTTTCGGGATGTAATAATAAGTTGAGGTTAAACTAAAGCTGGAGGCGAATTAGATTATGTCTAATTTGGTGGCGGTGGTCATGGCTGCAGGAAAAGGGACAAGAATGAAATCGAAGTTGCCGAAAGTAATGCATCTATTGGCAGGGAAAACTCTCATTGAACATGTCTTGGACACTGTAACCCAAGTTGGAATAGAACGTCCGCTGGTTATAGTTGGGCATGGTCGAGAGGTTATTGAGGCCAGTGTTTGTGGGCGCGCTGAAACCGTGGTTCAAACAGAGCAACTTGGAACCGGACATGCTATTATGCAAGTTCTACCTTATCTGGAAGGCGTCCAGACCGTTCTTGTCCTAAGTGGAGATCAGCCGTTACTTAAACCTGAGACACTACATGCTCTTATTGAATTGCACGAGACTCAAGGGGTTAGCGCCACGGTTTTGACAGCCTATATGGATCAGCCTTTTGGTTATGGACGGATTATTAAAAATGGTGATCAGCTTGTGAAAATTGTTGAGGAAAAAGACGCAACCCTTGATGAACGACAAATCAACGAAATAAACACGGGGACGTACTGTTTTAAAGGATCGGCACTCAAGGACGCCTTGACGAAAATCACTCTTCAGAATGCCCAAGGGGAATATTATCTGACAGAAGTCTTTGATGTTTTTTTAAGACACGGGGAAAAAATGTCGACCTATTGTACTGCGGATTCACAGGAAGCATTGGGCATTAACAGCCGAAGCCAATTGGCTGATGCCGAAGCAATTTTTCGCGAGCGCATTCTTGAACATTGGATGAACGAAGGAGTTACGCTAGTAGATCCCTCTTCGACCTTTATCGACGCGGAAGTCGAACTCACCCAGGACGTAACGATTTTACCCTTCACCCGTTTGATGGGTAAAACACGGATTGAAGAGGATGCCGTGATTGGGCCTCAGACTAGTCTGGAAAATTGTACGGTGGGGTGTGGTTCTGAAGTGACCTACACTGTGGCCAAAGACGCGGTGATTGGCGAACGCTGTCACGTTGGTCCGTTTGCCTATTTACGGCCCGGTACAAAACTAGAAGCAGAGGTAAAAGTAGGGGACTTTGTAGAAATTAAAAATAGTTGGATTGAAACAGGTGCGAAAGTACCTCATTTGAGTTATATTGGAGACGCACACATCGGGAAATCAGCGAATATCGGAGCGGGTACCATTACGTGTAATTACGATGGAGTAAAAAAATCGCTCACTACAATTGGTGATTATGCTTTCATCGGTAGTAATACAAACTTGGTTGCTCCGGTTGAAGTGGGGGAACATGCTGTTACGGGCGCAGGGTCTACTATTACGAAGAATGTTCCTGCAGAGGCCTTGGCTGTTGAACGGAGTCAGCAGGTAATCAAGGAACATTGGTATCGCAAAAAGATGAAATAGGAGGCTAAAAGAGGCATGGCGGCAAAAGAATTTAAGATTTTTTGTGGGAATGCCAATCGGCCGTTGGCACAGGAAATCGTGGACTACCTGGGAGTCCCGCTTGGTGAAGCAAACATAAGACGTTTTGGAGATGGGGAAATCTGTCTAGCCATTGACGAGAGCGTTCGAGGTTCGGATATTTATATTGTTCAGCCCACCTGCTATCCTACCAATGACAACATCATGGAATTATTAATCATGATTGATGCCATTCGTAGGGCTTCAGCGCGTCGTATTACTGCTGTGATGCCCTATTATGGATATGCCCGTCAAGAACGTAAATCAAGGGCTCGCGACCCTATCACAGCAAAATTAATGGCGAACATAATTGCCTCAGCGGGAGCGGATCGTGTCGTAACTATGGATTTACATGCTCCAGCGATTCAAGGGTTTTTCGATATCCCATTGGATCACTTGCCAGGAGTTCCAATTTTGGCAGAGTACTTCCGAGAAAAGGGGCTTGAAAATATCTGTGTCGTATCCCCAGATTTAGGAGGAGTGACACGGGCTCGGAATCTCGCGGAGCGGATTGGTGCGTCCATAGCTATTATTGATAAACGTAGACCTGAGCCTAATGTTTCCGAGATCATGCATGTCATCGGTGAACTGAAAGGGAAGACCGTGATTATGATCGATGACATTATTGATACCGCCGGTACAATTACTCTAGGAGCTCAAGCTCTTGTCGAGCGGGGTGCTAGGGAAGTGTATGCATGTTGTACTCATGCTGTGTTATCTGGGCCAGCTATTGAACGTATAGAGAACTCTGTTATTCGTGAACTTGTTGTGACAAATACGATTCCGTTAGGCAAGGAAAAAATGATTCCTCGGATTAAGGCGTTGTCTGTTGCCCCGCTCTTGGGTGAAGCCATTGTCCGCATTCACGAAGATCTCTCGGTCAGTAAACTCTTTAGTTAAAAAGACCCCTGGGGTATCATCCCAGGGGTTCTTTGGTTACGGGTATTTCTGATACGGTTTCGTCAGTAGGTGGAATCGTTTCAGTTTCTGGAATGATGATGGGCGTCTTTTCTTGAGCGGTTTGAGCAGTTGTTTTGGCCTTATCTTTCTTAAAGTAACTACTGATGGTATGAGTTGTTTCTGAGGCTAGATGTGACGTTGAGTGAATTAGATTTTTGAAGGTTTCGCTGAGTCCTTTGTCTGCGACGGTTAGAACGTTTTCGCTTTCCTTTCGGGCAACAATTACATCATGCCCTATGGTCGTAATGTATTCTGCAGCAATCCACGCTTTGCCACTTAGGAATCCTTCGAGTTTACCGCCAGAAATCTCGATCTGGGTTATTTCCCCTGTTTTTGGATCAACATAATATTCTTCGGCGGTTCCAAGCGTTTTCCCGGTTTCCGTGACCATCTTTGTTCCGATGATGGTCAGTTTTCCTTTGACCAAATCTAATAATTCAGGTAGATTCGAGGTCTTTTCTACATGGGACTCTTTGTCAATAGTGATTGCGTCATCGCCGACACTGACGACTTTAGAATAGGGAATAATGCGCTGATCCTTAAAAAGACCTTTCGGGTCCACAACGATTGCAGCGAGAGACTTCGTGCTGGCATCAAGAATTAGGCTTTTGACATATCCGATTTGCTGCCCTTCTTGGAGAGAAATGATGGGTAAGGATAAATACTTTCGACTGGGTTTCACAGGTTCACCCCCTTATTGGTGATGATCGTTTTTTATTCTTAATGAATGTATTCAGAGTATCGGATGAATATGCTATGGAGGAGATTAGAATGAAGGTTATTGTCGGTCTCGGAAACCCCGGGCCTCAATATGCAGAGACGCGTCATAATATTGGATTTTTGCTGATTGACTTGTTGGCAGAGGCCTATAACCTTCAATTTCGTACCAAATTCCAGGGATTATGGACGGAAGGTAATGTGGAGGGAGAACGCCTTATCCTCTTAAAACCTCAAACATTTATGAATTTAAGTGGTCGTTCGGTGAGCGAACTCACCAATTTTTATAAAGTTCTCGGGGGAGATTTACTAATAGTTCATGACGATATGGATTTGCCGCTGGGCAAAATCCGTCTCCGTGATCAAGGTGGTGCAGGTGGGCATAACGGAATTCGATCCATTCTAGCTGAATATGGTTCAGAGAAATTTTGGCGACTTAAATTAGGTGTAGGTCGCCCGCCTAGAGAGTGGGACCCTGCACGTTATGTACTTTCTCCCTTCGCGGAGGATGAGCTTACCCAGTTAGATGACCTGTTAGAACGCGCGGAAAAGGTAACTAACCTATGGATTAAAGGAGAAAGTGGTCGTGCTATGAATTTATACCATCGTTAACTAAGTATAACCTCCTGAGCTAGCGGTAATTCTACTAGCAAGGGAGGTGGTCCTGGATGAAGATATTAAAGGTATGTCATGCCTGTGATCGAATTATTGGGGAGATTGAGTTAGATGACTTGACCAGCCATAACGTGGACCCTATAATGGATATTGTTGGGAATGTCGCGTATGCGCTTTGCCCACTCTGTCTGCAGGAAATGGAAATGGAGCCGAGAAATGTGTATCATTAACTGATGGCGGAGGTAAGATGCCGGAGGTCGGAGATTATGTATTAAATGGGGCTTGAAAAGGCTCTTAGCCTTTTAGCATTTTTGGGAGAGACAATATTTTTGGTCTTGGGATCGTTGTTGGGGCACGATGCAACGTGCCCTTACTAGATGAATAGCATTAGAGTTAGTTTTATGGGTAGGCAAAATCGTAATTTGTAGTTCGAGAATCGTGGTTCGAAGCTCAGGTAATAATCCTTAGGTCGAATATCGAATGTCGGATATCGAATATCGCAGTGGGGGTCCTTTGGTGGACGTTCATCTTTTTTTGCTGCCTGAAAGGATGAGCGGTTTGAGTACAATTCATGACTATCTTCGACGGGGGCTTGACATTAAGGAGATTGATCAGTCGTTAAGCAGTAGAGAATGGCCCCAAATGATTTATGATTTAACAGGAAGTCAGAAAGCAGCCTGTGTGGCCCAGCTTTTACGAAAGTCTAAACCTGGATTGATCCTAACCTATTCAGAAGAGCAAGCTCAAAAGTGGGCAAACGATTTGCGGACATGGTGTTCCCAAGAAACCATCCTCCATTTGCCCACAACAGAATGGCTTCCTTTTGAAGTATTAGGCAGAAGCAGAGAAACAACCTCGGAACGAATTCGCGTTCTGAATCAATTGGCGCAGGACTCTAAGTGTACTGTTGTGGCTTCTGTCCTCGCAGTTGAACGGCGCGTATTTCCTATTGAACGCTGGAAAAAATATACGATTGAATTTGAAGTAGGGAAAGGATATGCCTTATCCGAAGTTCTTTCTGCTTTAACCGCTGGAGGGTATGAACGGGTTGAGACGGTTGAAGGGAAAGGACAATTTGCCTTAAGAGGCGGCATTTTGGACATTGTCCCTTTAGACGGAGAGGCCGTACGTATCGAGTTTTTTGACGATGAAGTCGATTCTATTCGAACGTTTGACCTAGGGACGCAGAAATCAGTTGCTTCGCAGAACAAAGTGCTTATTTCCCCTGCTATGGAGTATGTTGTCACTAGAGAGGAGTTAGGGCAACTTCGCTTTGCTATTCGAGCGGAAGCTAGGAAAACGATCGGACGACTTCAGCGTGCCGGAAAAAGCGAGGCGGCTGACCGTCTACAATCTAAAGTTGATTTTCTGGTAGAACGACTTGAACAGGGAATCCTAGACGAAAATGTTTATCCCTACTTAAACTTAGTTAATACGCCACTCGTCCCATTTTTCTCGTATCTTTCTGAGAACCATTTTGTTATTTTAGATGAGCCGTTACGCTTAAAAGAGCAATTAGAGTTTCAAACCAATGAACGCTTACTTGAATTTACGCAGCAACTGGAACACGGCGAGGGATTTGTTCACCCTGAGACTCAGTTTATTGATTACGATGATATCCTAAGCCATGGAAAGCAGCATCCGTTGATCGGCCTTTCAACGCTTCTGAGGCAGGTCCCGGGGCTCTCACCAAAGCGAATTTTCAACCTAAATGCTCATCCCTTAACTGGCTTCATGGGAAAAACAAGTAAGTTAGTCGATGAGATAGGGCATCGCAAGGAAGCTGGGAATGTGGTGGCCCTGTTTGTCGGCGATGAGGATCATGTCGAGCGTTTGATTCAGGGTTTAAAAGATCTTGGAGTGACGGCGTCCCGCAAAGAACTTGAAGATTCTGTTGAGGAAGGCCATGTTTATGTCTATCCATATTCCTTGGACCAAGGTTTTGAGTTGCCGCTCGGAAAACTGGTAGTTCTGACGGAAACAGAAATCTATAAACGAGAGAGCAAAGCGGTTGGCAAAAAGCCTAGCCCACCTGTCCAAAAGAATATCTATATACCTGATCTAAAGCCAGATGACTATGTAGTACATGTTCACCATGGGATCGGACAGTTCACTGGTATTGACAGATTAGAGGTCGGGGGTATAGAAAAGGACTATTTTGGGATTCGTTATGCTGGAGAAGATCGGCTCTATGTCCCGCTGGACCAACTGCATCTCTTGCAAAAGTATCTGGGAAGTGGTGCTGAAAGTCTGCCCAAACTTTACAAACTTGGGGGGACTGAGTGGCACAAGGTCAAGAGTAAAACACGCAGCGCCGTCAAAGATATGGCGATTGATTTGGTAAAACTTTATGCTCAAAGGGAAGCAATCCAAGGATATGCTTTTTCTTCAGATAATGTGTGGCAAAACGAATTTGAAGAGAAGTTTCCTTATGCAGAGACACCGGATCAACTCCAGAGCATTGCGGATGTCAAAGCAGACATGATGCGCTCACGTCCGATGGACCGTTTACTTTGTGGTGATGTGGGGTACGGAAAAACAGAAGTTGCCCTCCGCGCAGCATTTAAAGCAGTGACGGACAGCAAGCAAGTGGCAGTTCTTGTCCCCACGACTATTTTAGCGCAACAACATTTCAATACATTCAAAGAACGGTTTATAGGTTATCCGATTACGATTGAAATGCTGAGCCGTTTTCGGTCACCAAAGGAGCAAAAGGAAATATTACAGGGTCTTAAGGATGGGAGAATCGATGTTATTGTGGGTACGCACCGTATTCTCGCTGAGGCCGTTAAATTTAAAGATTTAGGCTTATTGGTCATTGATGAAGAGCAGCGTTTCGGGGTTGCCCATAAGGAGAAACTGAAGACATTAAAAGGCAACGTGGATGTACTGACTTTGTCTGCAACCCCTATTCCAAGGACATTGCACATGTCTCTAGTGGGAGTTAGGGACATGAGCGTGATTGAGACTCCACCAGAAGGTCGCTATCCGGTGCAAACCTATGTCACTGAATTTCGGCCTGAGGTTGTACGAGATGCCATACGACGCGAGATACAACGCGGAGGGCAAGTGTTCTATGTGCATAACCGAGTTGAGGATATGGACCAGGTTACCCAATACTTAAGTCAATTGGTTCCCGAAGCGCGCTTTGGGGTTGCCCATGGTCAAATGCGCGAAATGGCGTTGGAACGGGTCATGCTTGCTTTCTTAGAACAGGAAATGGATGTTTTGGTTTCCACGACTATTATTGAAACTGGACTTGATATGCCGAATGTTAACACACTGATTATTGATGAGGCTGATCGTTTTGGGTTATCCCAACTCTACCAATTGCGAGGGCGTGTTGGGCGCTCTAATCGCAAAGCGTTTGCTTATCTTTTGTATAAACCACAAAAGGTTCTTACGGAAATTGCCGAAAAACGTCTGTCCGCAATTCGAGAATTTACGGAATTTGGGGCAGGATTTAAAATAGCTATGCGGGACTTGGAAATTCGTGGTGCAGGGAACTTAATCGGTGCCCAACAGCATGGGCATTTAGCGGCGGTGGGATTTGAATTGTATAGTCAAATGCTCAAAGAAGCGGTTCAGGAGCTGCGTGGAGAAACGGTTGAAGAAGTCATCGAACCGAGCATTGAACTTCAGGTGGATGCCTTTTTGCCAGACCCGTATGTTGTGGACCGCCAAACCAAGGCGTCACTGTATCAACGGTTGGCGATGGTTCGAGATGAGGAACAACTTGGTGAGATGGTTGACGAATTAGTGGATCGTTTCGGAACCCCAACACGTGAAGTTGAACACCTAATTGAAATCATCCGGATTAAATTATTGGCCAGCACTTTAAAAATTGAACAGATTCAACAAGGCAAACAGAGTGTTGTCATTCGTTTTTTGGCAGATCTAGGTATTAACGGTGAGCATCTGATGGCGGTCGCGTCGGCTTCCCCTCAACCGTTATCTTTTAGGACGATGCCCAATGGGAATTTAGAATGCAAAATACGCATCCGTACAACGGACCAAGAAGAGGTAATTGAGGCGGTTCGCCGAGTGCTTTCGACATTTTGCGACGTTGCTTCAAGGTTAACTCCTTGATATACTGTTCGTATGTCAAATTTGAAAGGGTGTGGCTATATGAAAAAGTCCCGAGTTGGGATAATTTTAGGAGTTATTGCATTGATGATTGTGACCACGGGGTGCTCTTCGTTGGTTGGTGGTAAATGGGCTGTGAAAGTTAACGGAGATTCTATCTTAGTTAAAGATTATGATGCCCGTGTGGCTGATGCCCAAAAAATATATGAGAATCAAGGTCAGAAATTTGATACTGACCAAGGTAAACAGGCTTTAGCTCAGCTTAAAGGTCAGTTATTAGACCGTATGATCGAAGGAAAGCTTATCGCCCAAGAAGTAAAAAATCAAAAACTTAATCCAGAAGATGCAAAAGTGACAGCACAGGAAGATACGATCAAGAAGAATTTTGGGGATGATGCTACTTTTCAAGATACTCTAAAACAACAGGGTATGACGGAACCCGAATTAAAAAACTTCTTGACGGTTTACGAGAAAGTGACATCGGATGTTAAAGTACCTAGTGATAGTGAGGTTAGAGCCTTTTTTGATAAAAACGTTGCTAATTATAGCCAGTCTGAGAGTGTAACAGCCCGTCATATCTTGCTAAAAACGGAAGATGAAGCAAAAGCAGTTATTGAGCAACTTAAAGCGGGGGCAGATTTTGTTCAACTCGCTAAAGATAAGTCTATCGAACCAGGAGCTAAAGAGTCAGGCGGAGATCTCGGAACCTTTACCAAGGGGAAAATGGTTGCCGAATTCGAAACTGCGGCGTTTGCTCAGAAAGTGGGCACATTTTCAACAACTCCTGTAAAAACAGAATTTGGTTATCATGTGATCTTGGTTGAAGCGCATACAGCAGCAGTGGCTGCAGACTATGCCAAGGTGAAAGACCAAGTAGCCCAAGATGCACTGAACCAGGCGAAAGATACCAAGTTCCAGACCTATTTCGACGATCTGCGAAAGAAGGCCAAGATTGAGTATGCCAATGGATATCAGCCTGCAAGTTAATTAAGCGTCAAAAAGAAGGCAATGAAAATTGCCTTCTTTTGTTTTACATTGGAAAAAAATGAATAATTGGCAATCTCTAGATATATACTATCATTGAATTTAAGGTGACAAAAGATTAAAATGATGGACTAAATAGGTTTTCAGGAACGACAAAAGGAGGAATATGCGTATATGAAAGCAACAGGTATTGTAAGAAGAATTGATGACCTCGGTCGTGTCGTTATTCCAAAAGAAATTCGTCGGACTCTCCGTATTCGGGAAGGAGATCCGTTAGAAATTTTTGTAGATCGAGAGGGAGAGGTTATACTAAAAAAATATTCGCCTATTCGCGAATTGGGTGAGTTCGCTAAAGAATATGCGGATTCACTTTTTGAGGCAACTGGACATATTACTTGTATAACTGATCGAGATACTATTATTGCAGTATCTGGAGCATCTAAGAAAGAGTATCTAAATAGAGCAATAGGGCCCGCTGTGGAACAAGCTATGGGGGAAAGGAAAACCATTCATATTGCAACGGCAGGTGAACATGCCTCATGCAAGAGCTGTCCTGAAAATGATGAAGAGGATAAATGCAAGTGCACTAGCGAAGTCATTGCACCGATTATCTCGCAAGGGGATCCCATCGGTGCAGTGATTCTCATGTCCAAAGAACTTAATATGAAGATGGGAGAGTTGGAGATTAAATTGGTTGAAACTGCCGCAGCTTTTTTAGCAAAGCAGATGGAACAATAACATAATGCATGCAGATGAAATAAAGCGGTTGAGCCGCTTTATTTTTTTAAGGGGGACACTAGGCCATCACGGCATCTTGCCATCCTTGGCGATGGTCCTCTCTTGCCGTCCTGCAAGAAGATTAATACGTGCGAAGACAGTGTCTTCGCGCGCGGGTGCAAGCCAGTTTAATTTATGCTAAAATGTCCACAGGAGGTGTGAAAGAAAATGTCCTCGTGTCTTCATGTTATTGGCTTAGGCCCCGCGGGCCTTGAACAGTTAACCCTTGGAAACTACCGTCGTATATGTGGTGCGAAGAAAATTTTTGTGCGAACATCTCAACATCCTTGTATTCAGGAGCTGGTGGCAGAAGGCGTACTTGTTGAATCGTTTGATGAGATCTATGCCACAGAACCCTCCTTCGAGGCGGTTTATGAAAGAATTACGGAACTGTTGCGAATGGAGTTGCAAAAGGGCACTGAGGTTATCTACGCAGTTCCTGGGCATCCTATGGTTGCGGAAAAGACCGTTCAACTTATCGGAGAAAAGCTCGCGAAGGATTATGAAATCGTGATTCATTCGGCTGTGAGTTTTGTAGATGAGATTTTTAGAGTCTTAAAGTTCGATCCGATTGATGGAGTATTAATACGTAATTATGATGGCCTTAGAGACGTAGGGTTGACCGGGCAGGAATGGCTTATTATTCCTCAGGTGTACAATAAATTGATTGCTTCTGAGGTCAAATTGGATCTCATGACTTCGTACCCGGATGATGCCTGGGTGTATGTTGCACAGGCTCTAGGTACCCCGCTCGAACGGGTGGACAAGCTGCCACTCTACGAGATGGATCACGGAACATACGATCACTTAACGACGATTGTTTTGCCGCCGAACTCAGAAGTGATCTCCTTTTCTAAGTTGACCAAAGTTATGGCGACCTTGCGCTCTAAGGAAGGATGTGCATGGGACCGTGAACAAACACACGATACATTAAAATCATGTTTGATTGAAGAAAGTTATGAAGTCATTGATGCGATTGAAAAAGAAGATATGTATAATTTGTGCGAAGAATTGGGAGACTTATTATTGCAAGTAGTTTTTCATACTCAACTTGCTTCCGAGGCAAGTGAATTTGAACTTCAGGACGTACTTAATGGTATTATTCAAAAGATGATTCGTAGGCATCCTCATGTTTTTGGGAAGGAGAAGGCTGAAACAGCCGATGATGTGATCCTGACCTGGGATAGAATCAAGAAAGAAGAGAAGGCGAGCGGAAATGAAAAGGTAGCCTTCTTCCATGATCCCTTGGGTTTACCGGCTCTGATGTTGGCTACTTCAACCCAACGTAGAGTGGCCAAGATAGGGTTTGATTGGTCAGATATTGAGGGTCCTTGGGAGAAAGTTCAGGAAGAATTACAAGAGCTTAAAAATGCTTTAGCCGATGGAATAGGGATTCGCGAAGAACTCGGCGATTTGATGTTTGCTCTTGTGAATTTATCTCGGTTTTTAAAGCTTGATGCTGAAGAAGTTCTCAGAGATACCATACATAAGTTCCAAAATCGTTTCCTGAAAATGGTTGATTTAAGTCAAGAAGAAGGTCTGGATTTCCATAAACTTTCTCTGGATGAAATGGATGTTTACTGGGAAAAGGCAAAATCTCAAGAAAAAAGTAGTAAATTAATGTGATATAACCTAAAAAAGCAGGAGATTGGTTATTTATCGCGAAATATAATTGTCGTGATAAGATCAGTTATTTTAGGAGGGACTATTTTGAATAAGGCGGAATTAGTTAGCGCTGTTGCAGAAAAGGCTGACATGTCCAAGAAGGATGCAGAAAAGGCAGTCAAAGCTGTTTTCGAGGTAATCGAGGAGTCCTTGGCACAAAGTGAGAAGGTGCAACTGGTTGGTTTTGGGACCTTCGAAGTCAAAGAGCGTGCGGAACGAACCGGAAGAAATCCACAAACTAAGGAAACAATCTTGATTCCTGCGGCCAAGGTACCAGGCTTCAAAGCTGGTAAGGCTCTCAAGGATGCGGTCCAAAAATGAGTCTTCGGATATCGTTAAAAATCAGGTTCCAGGTTCTTTCTGGGACCTGATTTTTAGTACCATTCAGAGCATTCTTGTTATAGCTAGCGCATAAGTGTAACCTGTAGCGGCGCCGATCCTTGTTCTCTAAAAGGGGGGTATACATGCGTATTGATAAATATTTAAAGGTTTCTCGACTCATTAAACGTCGCACAGTTGCAAAAGATGTTTGCGATGGAGAAAAGATCAAAATCAATGGACGAATTGTCAAACCTTCAGCAGAAATCAAGGTGGGAGACCGAGTCATCTTGGAGATGGGAAATCACGTTATTGAAGTTCAGGTATTAGCGACACCAAACAGTATAAGGGCCAACGAAGCTCAAACGCTCTATGAATTGATTAGGGATGAACGAAGGACAGAGTCTTAATGTTGAAGACTCTGTCCTTCGTTCATTCTAATTTCTCTCCAGACCCTAATTTTAATCGAGAGCCACGTCAGTGGAGGGCTTATCCTCAAGAGCAGCAAAGCGCATTAGTGTCCATAGAGACTCTTCTTCCTTACTTCCTTCTAGAAACTGACTTCTAAAGGACGAGCAAGGCGAATAGGGTTTATGAAGAAATAGAGTTAGGGGGATGGGACATGGTGGACAAAGTTGGCAAAGGGCATCGCCTTGTCATGGAAAATCGAGAACAAATTGCGTTGACAGGAGTACACAAGGTTCAGTCCTTTGACCCCAAGGAAATCGTTCTGGAAACCGAACTTGGAATATTGAGTATTAAAGGGGACCAGTTAGGTATCAAATTGCTTAATCTCGAGCAGGGTTTGGTTGATATTGAAGGGCATGTCGGTGCTATGATCTATCAAAGAAGTTCCAACGGTGGTTCTCGTCAAGGATTTTTGAACCGGATTTTCCGTTAACAAGGCCTTGATAGTCAGAGGGAAGGAGGAAGAACAATCTCAGAGTTTGTAACGTTTTTTTGGGTAATTGTGGCGGGGGCGACTGTAGGATTTGTTTTTGATTTTTATCGCTCGTTTCGACATTGGCAAGGTTGGGGACGGGTTTTGACTTTTATAGGAGATGTGCTTTTTTCTCTAGTTGCGTTGTTTATTCTTTTCCGTTTTTTTGAAAGGGCAAATGCGCTGGCCTTTCGTTTTTATATTATTTGGGGCAGTTTGCTGGGCCTATTTCTATATCTTAGAATATTAAGTCGTTTTTCTGTGCGTTGCTTCTTTGGGCTCTATCGGGTTATGAAGTACTTGGCAGATCTTATCTACAGGGGAATCAAAATTCCGATCAGAGGACTCATTTTTATCATGCGACCACCCTATGCAACATTGCACTGGTTCAGTCTACTCCTCTATCGAATCGGAGAATTTATCCTCGTGGAGCCAATTTCGCGTATGAAAAGGAGGGTGAAGGATTGGTGGAAGCATCTCTTGCCACCCAATATTAATGGGTAAAATTTTCCAGGGGGATTGATTCCCTAATAGAGAGTAGCTATAATGGAGTTACCCTATCAATATGTCCATGGTTTGTAAGTGATCTGTCCACAGATTATCCACACTTTGTGTATAACTTTTTAGCAAGGGCGTGCCACAGTGCAACTTGAAATTAGGGGTCTGGAAAAACTAAGTTTTAGAGAACGCCAAGCGGTGATTCTTAAAGAAAGTGGAAGGTCTCTTGAAAGCATTGCCAAACAACTTCATCTCAGCCAAAGTTCAGTAGCAACTTTATTAACGCGTGCGCGAAGCAAAGGTTATGAGATTGTGTGTATTATCCCGGGCGGAGAGCTAGGTTTAGGAGGAGAGGAATCGGATGAAGAGGGCTCATCAGAAGATTAAGACAAAAAATGGGCAACGGATTCGACTTCGTAGCGGTTCTGCCCTTGTTCTTTGTTTTACAATTGCAGTAATCGGTAGCTCGGCATGGCAAATATGGAAACTCCGTTCTCAGGTCGAAGGACAATTAGCAAATTTGAATCAGGAAAAGGTAACCTTGCTTCAGCAGGAGAAACTTCTTCATGAAGAAATTACTCAGTTAAATACCCCAAGTTACATTGAAAAATTGGCTCGAGAACAGTTAGGGCTCGTAAAACATGGCGAAATTCTCATTTCTCCCAAGAATTAGTACCCTACATTGTTCTTCTTCACCTTGACAGGCATGAAATGTGCTGCATATAATATAGAGTAAGTATAGATAGATCATCACAAGGAGGAGTTTACTTCGTATGGCCATTGACGTTGGCACTATTGTTGAAGGAGTCGTGACAGGGATCACGAACTTTGGAGCATTTATTGAATTGCCGGATAGAGTAACCGGACTCGTACATATCTCGGAAGTCGCTGATGCCTATGTCAAAGACGTCCGAGATTATTTAAAGGAACAGGATCATGTTAAAGTGAAAGTCATTCACGTCGATGAAAAGGGGAAAATCGGGCTTTCAATTAAACAAGCAAATCCTACTATTCGTAATGTGAGCCGTGAACGCCGTCTTCCGCCAACCGTATCTTTTGAGGATAAATTGGCTAAGTTTATAAAAGACAGTGATGAGCGTCAGACAGAATTTCGTCGGGCCACAGATTCTAAACGTGGAGGCAGAGGTTCAAGTAGATACTAGTAAGTAACCGCCGAAAGGCGGTTTTTCTTATATCTAGACAAAAACAAAAAATCTTTAAGCGGCAACGAGGGCCGCCGCTGCGCATGTGGCTAACAAGAAGGCTAATACGTGCGAAGACAGCGTCTTCGCGTGCGGGGGCCAGCCGAGTTTTTCTATATCATTTTTGAGAAAATGCCGGTACATTTAAGAGTGCTATGGGGTTAAGGCGGAATTATATAGAGAATTATTATGAACAACGTCGAAAGTTGCTGGGCTTTACTGACTTTACTAGACAAGCTTTGCTATATATGTGAGCTATAATATTACCATAAATAGGTAAGAGGTGACGTTATGGCAGAATGGGCAACGTTAAAGTTAGATCAAGGCCTGCGCAGTCGAATTTCAATGGAAAGCGCGTTCCTTCCACTGGTTCTGGGAAGTTTGTTGGCGCGAGGCAGCATTTTGGGCCTTCATCCTTTCGGAGTTGCATTTGGGGCAGCGTTGCTCCTAAGAGGTGAAAGTGGATTTTTCTTTGGTTTACTGGGTGTTCTGATCGGCGTGATTTCACTGAAAGACATTTCTTTTTTCCTACAAGTTATGGTAATACTGGCGGCGTTGACGGTAATCTTGCCTCACATACGCAAGAAAAAGCACGAGGGAATATATTTAGTTACCCTGACTGGTTTAATGGTAGCGCTCATTTCCTCTCTAGCTATTAGCCTAACAAGGCCAGACCTCTATGCGTTTC
>NZ_AGAF01000100.1 GCF_000224515.1 Desulfosporosinus sp. OT
GATGCGGCCTTTGGGAATACCAATTATTAAAGACAGAGTATTTCAAAACATTGTTAAGAACGCTCTTGAACCCCAATGGGAAGCAAGATTTGAACCTTCATCATATGGATTCAGACCAAAACGGAGTACTCAGGATGCCATTGTTAACCTATTCACCAAGCTATCAGCAAGGAGCACTAGGCAATGGATTTTTGAAGGTGACTTTAAAGGGTGCTTTGATAACCTTAGCCATCAACATATAATGGACTGTCTCGAAGGATTCCCTGCCAAAGAAACAATCAGTAAATGGTTGAATGCAGGATACATTGACAATGGTTCCTTTAATGATACCTACTCTGGAACACCACAGGGCGGAGTTATATCCCCATTGTTAGCCAATATAGCTCTCCATGGGATGGAAGAAGAACTGGGTGTCAGATACCATCGTGATAGAGGCAATCATAAACTAGCCAGTAAATCAGCTGGAGTGGTAAAATTTGCAGATGA
>NZ_AGAF01000099.1 GCF_000224515.1 Desulfosporosinus sp. OT
GAACCCACCGGCTCCCTAGACTCCCAGGCCGCTGAGGGCTTGCTCCGCCTGTTTAAAGAAATTAATCAGGAGGGGCAGACCCTGTTGATGGTGACTCACAGCGTGAAAGCGGCCAGTCATGCCCAACGGGTACTGTTTATTAAGGATGGGGAGGTCTTCCATCAGCTTTATAAAGCCGGCATGTCGGATGAAGCCATGTACCAGAAGATTTCCGATACCCTGACCACCATGGCCACAGGCGGTGGGCGCCATGAGTAGATTCTTTTATGCCAAGCTAGCCGCCACCAATCTGAAAAAGAATGCCCAAACCTATCTGCCCTACATCCTGACCTGCATAGGCACGGTGATGATGTATTACATCATGGTTTTCCTGGCTGAGAACAAGGGCTTGGGAAAAATGTCCGGCGGCTTTCAGGTGCAAGCCATCCTTAATCTGGGCTCCTATGTGATTGCTATTTTCGCAGTGATTTTTCTCTTCTATACCCACAGCTTTCTGATTAAACGGCGCAAAAAGGAATTCGGCCTTTTTAATATCCTGGGCATGGAGAAGAAGCATATCGCCAAAGTTTTGGGGCTTGAAAC
>NZ_AGAF01000098.1 GCF_000224515.1 Desulfosporosinus sp. OT
CCTCTATGTGGCAGTGATCAGCCTGGGGGCGGGCCTGCTGGGCGGGATACTTCTCTCTAAGCTGATCTTCATGGTCCTGCTGAAAATCCTCAACTTTGAGGTGCCCCTGGGCTTTAACGTGTCCGGCCCTGCTTTGGCGGCTGCGCTGGTATTGTTTGCGGGAATTTTTCTGTTGACGCTGCTCAATACCTTGCGCCAAATTCATCTGGCTAAGCCTGTTGAACTCCTGCAGGGCGGTCAGACCGGGGAGAAGGAGCCGAAAACCAAATGGCCTCTGGTGGTGATCGGGACCTTGAGCCTGGGCGGGGGGTATTTTATCTCCCTCACCACACAGTCTCCCTTGGCCGCCTATAGTCAATTTTTCTATGCCGTTCTCCTGGTGATGGTTGGCACCTATTGTTTGTTTACCGCTGGCAGCATCGCTGTGCTTAAACTGCTGCGCAGGAACAAGGGGTATTATTATCAGACCCGGCATTTCACCGCCGTTGCGGGGATGATGTACCGAATGAAGCAAAACGCCGTGGGGCTGGCCAGTATTTGTATCATGGCCACGGCTGTGCTGGTGATGGTGTCAACCACCGTGTCCTTGTACATTGGGATGGAGGATGTGCTGCACACCCGGTACCCCCAAAATATCATGATTTCCGCCCCCGTGTCTGCTCAGCAATCCGTCGAGGGCCTGCAGAGGTTGGTTCACGAAGTATTGGCAAAGCACCGGTTGGTGGTGAAGGATAGGATGGATTACAGGTATCTGTTCTTTTCCGGCAATCAAGAGGTCGGCACGGTGATCACAGCTGAGAGCAAAATGTCCAACGCCTCATCTTCGCTCAGGGAATACTATCTGATTCCTCTGGAGGATTATAACCGGCTGACCCATCAAACGGTCAGCTTGGGGGATCAGGAGATTCTCATTTATTCCGGCTCCAGCAAGTATGAAAACGATACCCTGACGGTGTTAAACCGGACATTTACAGTCAAGGAAAGGCTGGACTCCTTTCTTGAAAAGAGCCTGGGGGGGTCATCCATCTCGGGCAGCTATTATATCGTGGTCAAAGATATGGATGTGATCAAAGCCATGGAGGAGACGCTTGCTGAAGAAAATGGGGATGAGCTCTCAGGTTATAACTATTATCTGGGCTTTGATCTGGATGCCGGCGAGGCTGAGATCTCAGCTGTTTACCAAGACATCCGCACTGCTGTGGGCAGTGATTATCCCGGCAG
>NZ_AGAF01000097.1 GCF_000224515.1 Desulfosporosinus sp. OT
CTATATCCTACCAATGCGTTCACAGTGTTCTGCTCAATTATACCCCATAACATTGGTTTGTAGATACAAAAAGGGCCCAGCTCTTGCTGAAACCCTAGGTACCAAGGCTTCCGCTAATTCTTAAACCCGTAAGTATATATGCCGCCCAATCTCTAAGTTTTGGGCGGCATCAGCAAGAAAACTGAAATAATCTTATAGTCTCAGTTGAGGGAAATACACTTAATTAAACATCATTGCAAGAGGGTTGGAATTTACAGCAGACTGCAATTGATGCTCATCAATATGGGTATATATCTCAGTAGTAGCTACGCTCTCATGCCCAAGAATCTGTTGAAGTGATCGTATGTCAACCCGTCCATATTTGTACATAAGTGTTGCGGCCGTATGACGAAAATGGGGAGCTCCCCATTTACGT